>DVJV01000220.1 GCA_018716525.1 Candidatus Ventricola gallistercoris | reverse complement strand
AATACATTGCTGACCATGATGCTGATTTTTGTATTCCGCCCAAATCAAACGAATGCGATCCCTGGTACTGTGATTGGTGGCTGTATAAGGAGCGCCATCTTGTTGAAAACTTTTTTCTCAAGCTCAAAGAGTTTCGGCGCGTCGCTACCCGCTGCGACAAGCTGGCACGCAGGTTTCTGGGCTTTGTTTTGCTTGCCTGCATTCCGTATATTGCTCGCATAATTTCTGCTAGTATGAATTTAGAAACACACTCTAGGGCCATCCTACAATTGCGTCTATTGTGCTGTGGCTTGCTGAAGCGAGATCCGCTCTGCCGCTCGGTTTGCCTCCTCCGGTTGCAAGGAAAGGTTTTGAAGATCCTGTGGCAAATCAAACTCCACCATCACGATAAACTGCCCGTCTGGATTGACGCCATATCCACCGCCGATATTCTTCAGCTCTTCTTCCCCCGTAAGGAGCGTGTAACTCGTGATCCACTCCGGCTCACTGGCATCCGCCTGTGTCCAATCTGCGTTAAACCGCTCCACCCAATCCTGCGCATCAAAGACCACTTCACCGTAGACCGATACATCCGAAACGGTCAGATGCGCCGTCGCGGTGTAGTCGTTGGTTTGAAGCGTGCCGGTGAATTCCTGCGCGCTGCCCTGCACCGACACCGTGAACGGCACCTTGATGATGCCCCGGTTCTCGCTTTGCGATACATGATCCCAGTACACGCCCGTCTCATCCTGGTAAAACACCGATGTGCCATACATAACCGTCAGCAGAATGTCAAACGTATCTCCCGGCGCATACGCCTGCGGCAACTCGACCTCCTGATACCCTGTGAGCGTCAGCTCGTCGGTCCATTCGCTGCCGCTGTCATAGATCATGGTGGGAATGCCATGTTCGCTTCCGTCGTCGATATCCGCACCATCTCCAATTCCCACAGTATCCATGATCACGTAACGCTGCGCGCCGCCATCCAGCCATTCGCAAATCTGCGTAAAGGTCTCCTCCGGTTCAATCCACCATACATCCGCCATCCGGGAACCGGGTTCCTCCATCATCCACGTATCAAAGCCGGATGGCCTGCCTTCACCGTATGTGATATCCATTCTGTTTGTTTTAAGCGTGTAAGTGTAGTACAGTTTATAGCCATCGCAATAAACCTGATTAAGCGTCAGGTCAAACGTGCGCCCACCCTGTCCTGCGGTAATCTCCTCATAGAGCGTCAGTGCCTCCTGCGGCGCCTGGGCATTTTCCGGTGCAGTCACCTTGACGCTTTCGTCAATGACCTGAGAGGAATCCTCCAGGTGCTCCAGCCGGACATTTTTATTATAGCTCATCTCATCTTCAGAGAACCGCCCAAACAACCCAATCCCGGCGGCAATCGCCATGCCGCCGATAGCCAGAATGAGCACGATGGCGAAAACGAGCGAAACGGAAATCTTTCTGTTCATCTTCACATGCTCCCCTCGAATCTCCCGGAATACGGCTTGCTGTCGTTCTTTAGAAAACTCACTGTTGGCGAGGCAGGCTTTCAGTGCATCAGCGATTTTTTTCTCATCCATTGAACTCCCACCTTTCCAATGTTTTTTTCAGCATCTGTCTGGCTTTTTCCAGTCTTCGATATATGCTTGACTCCGACTGGCCCAGCGCATTTGCAATTTCCTTAACAGGCATGTCCTGATAATAATGCAGCAATATGACCTCCCCATACCGCTTGGGCAGGCTTTGCACCGCGCGGTAAAGATCCAATGCCGATTCGCCCGCCTCCGGCGCCGCAATGACAAGCGAATCAATCTGCGTCTTTCTGTCTACAAAGCGAAACCACCTTGATCTTTGGTGATCCCTGCATACATTGATGGCAATGCGGGTCAGCCAAGCCTTTTCACTGCCTTCAAACTCACTGCGAAAACTGTCCATCTTGTGATACGCCCTGATAAACGCCTCCTGAACAGCATCCTGTGCCAGATCCGCATCGCCAAGCAGCATGGTGCAGGTGCCCACCAACATGCCGCCGTATTGTTTCATCATGCGTGCGAGTTCCACTTCACAGGCGTTACCCGGTACCAAGGTATTGCCCATCACATGCACCCACCTCCTTCACTTCTAATAACGGAAAACGCGCCGTTTTTTTCGCATATTTCCGGTCATTGTTTGAGATACGCCCATTTTTGTAGCATTCAGAACGCAAAAAAGATCCTTCCAACCTGTCCCCACGCAAGCTGCGCCAAGGAACCGCAAGAAGGCTCTCCCTTTTCTACTGTCTTTTCCCCAAAACCACAGCGGTGTGCGAGTCCAGATGCCCTGCACACCGCTTCCTCATGCCTGGATGCCGAAGATCCGGTTAAACAGCGGCCGCGTCCATGCGGGCCGCCGCCCTTCTCCATCCTGCCAACCCAAAAACAGATCAAGCGTGTAGCAGCCCTCCTTGAGCAGGCAGCTGCACCAAGCCGCGTCGTGCGCAAGTCTCGCGCCTCTTCCTCGAGCGCGAAGGCCCACCCGGCGCGCCGTCGCCACCGCCCTGCACACGTGGTAGTCGCTGGTCACCACCAGCACGCGCTGGGCGCCGGGCAGCATCTGCGCCGCAAAGCGAAAATTCTCCATCGTGTTTTGCGACCGGTTTTCCAATCTGACTGCGCTTCCCGGCACGCCTGCATCGCACAGCCCCTCGCAAATGACCTCAGCCTCTGCTCGCGCATGTCCCGGAAGCACGCCGCCGCAGGCGACGACAACCTCTGCAAGCCCTTCGTGGTACGCCTGTGCCGCCTCCGCAATGCGGCGGCGAAGCTCTGGCGTAGGTTCATCCCGCCTTCCAAGCTCCACACCCAGAATCAAAATGGCATCATACCGATGGATTTTCCTTCTCATAAACGCTCCAAAATGGCAAGCAGCTCCTGCGGCGTCGCCGCAATGTACTGCGCGCCCGCTTTGCGCAGGCTCTCCTCCGTTCTGAATCCCCAGCTCACCGCCACGCCTGTGATTCCGGCGTTGCGGGCCGTCTCCACGTCTACGTCCGAATCGCCGACGTACACCGTCTCCCCGCGTGACACGCCCAGCTGCTCCATGGCCTTGAGCACGCTGTCCGGCGCCGGTTTGCGGCGGCGAGAAGGATCATCCCCCACCGCCACCTGAATCAGATCGCCAAAGTATGCCCGGCTCAGCTCACGCACCGCAAAATCGATCTTATTGGACACGATCCCAAGACGCACGCCGCGCGCATTCAATTCCCCCAAGAGCGGCACAATGCCGTCGTAAGGGCGCGTATGATCGCGGCTGTGCTGGGCATAATGCGCCACAAAAGCATCATAAACCGCCCCGAACTTCGGGTTTTGCGCGCCATCCGGCACTGCGCGTTCGATGAGCTTGCGCACGCCGTTGCCCACAAACCTGCGCACCTCTTCCACTGTGCGCACGGGCAGATCGCTTTGTGCAAGCGCAGCATTTGTGCTCGCTGCCAGATCCTGCAGCGTATCAAGCAGCGTGCCATCCAAATCCCATATGACCGCCCTGATATTCATTGGTGCCATCCTCCGCTTTCATAATCACGCCGTCTATTGTACCGCGAAGTCATGCGCGCGTCAAATACTCTTTTCTCTTTTTCGGTTTTCGTGTATAATGTGCCGGAATACAAATTCGAGGTGCACACCCATGCAAAGAGATTTGACACATGGCTCCATCGTCTGGGGGCTGATCTCCTTCAGCCTGCCACTGGTTGCAGGAAACCTGCTGCAGCAACTGTACAATATTGTGGATACCTGGGTGGTCGGCCGCTTCCTGGGCAATGTAGCGCTGGCCGCCGTAGGCAGCGCCTTTTCGCTCATGACTCTGCTCACCAGCCTGCTTTTGGGGCTGTGCATGGGCAGCGGTGTGGTGTTCAGCCAACTCTATGGCGCCGGAAGCGTAGAGCGGATGAAGTCTGCCCTCTTTAACGCCTTTGTCATGATCGCGTTGCTGGCCCTCGCGCTGACAGGCCTTTCCTATGCCTTTCTTCCGCAGCTCATCGCGCTGCTTCGCATTCCGGCCGAAGCCATCGCCGACATCACCGATTACCTGCAGGTCATCTTCTCCGGCATCGTGTGGGTGTTCCTGTACAATTACCTCGCCGCTGTGCTGCGCAGCGTAGGCAACTCGCTGGCGCCGCTGCTCTTTTTGCTCATTTCCACTGTGGTCAATATCGTGCTCGACCTGCTCTTCGTGCTCGGCTTTGGCTGGGGCGTATCCGGCGCCGCCGGGGCGACGGTCATCGCGCAGGCGCTTTCCGCCATTGGCATCGCCGCCTACTTTCTGCTCCGTCACCGCGCGCTTTGCCCTTCGCGCAAGCACATGCGCATTGACGCGCCCCTTCTGCGCCGCATCGCCGGGATGAGCATCCTCACCAGCGTCCAGCAGTCGATCATGAACTTCGGCATTCTGATGGTGCAAAGCCTGGTCAACAGCTTCGGCATTGCCACAATGGCCGCCTTTGCCGCCGGCGTCAAGATCGACGCCTTTGCCTATTCCCCCGCGCAGGATTTTGCCAACGGCTTTGCCACATTCGTGGCTCAAAACGCGGGCGCTGGCAACATCCAGCGGGTGCGGCGCGGCATTGCCACCGCGGCGGCGCTCTCGTTGCTGTTTTGCCTCGTCGTTTCTCTGCTCGTGTTCGTGTTTGCCACGCCGCTGCTCACGCTCTTCATCGATCCCGGCGAGACGGCCATTCTCGCCATCGGTCAGGGATACCTGCGTACGGAAGGCATGTTCTACGTGGGCATCGGCCTGCTGTTCCTGCTCTACGCGATCTACCGCGGGTTGGAACGCGCCGGCATGTCTGTGGTGCTCACGGTCATCTCGCTGGGTCTGCGCGTGGCCATCGCCTATGCTTTTGCGCCCGCATTCGGCGTGATGGCCATCTGGCTGGCCATCCCCATCGGTTGGTTTATCGCCGATGCCGTGGGCCTGGCCGGCCTGAGCCGCGCGCTTCGCCATGCCTCCAGCAGTTCCGGCAAATCGCCTAACGACTGATTTTTCTGCGCCCGCGCTCTAAACCCCATTTGCATTTGATGCCGGGCTCATTCCAGATTCAACTCATCACATCCATATCAAGGGCTCCTGCCGCGGCATTGCGGCAGGAGCCCCTGTCAGACTGTCAAAAAACCCTTCCGGGAGGTTTGGAGGGCCGAAGCCCTCCAAATGTAATCCGCATCCGGCGACATGTGCGGCGGATGCGGAAGCCTTGCCTTGCAAGGTTTCCTTGCGCTGTTTCCCGCCC
>DVJV01000219.1 GCA_018716525.1 Candidatus Ventricola gallistercoris | reverse complement strand
GGGCGGGAAACAGTGTAAGGAAACCTTGCTGCGCAAGGCTTCCGAATCCGCCGCACATGTCGCCGGATTCGGATTGCATTTGGAGGGCTGCGGCCCTCCAAACCACCCAAAGAGGTTTTTTGACAGCCTGCAACCGCCGCTTCTCCCGCAAGGGAGGAGCGGCGGTTGCTTTTTGATCTGATGCGATTTTCATGCGGCGGTGATTGTCGGTCGCTGTCAGAAAGCGGGGAGGCAAGCGCGCAGTGTTATCGATGTTCAGTGCTGCCGAGATCCCTTGCCACGGTTCCGGCTTGGGGCATTGCCCGAAGCTTTTGCGTGTGCGGAGGGAGCGCTGGGGCGATGAGCGGAAGCAGGCGCCTTGCGTGAGGCAGAAGTCTTGCCCTTACCCGCGGTTGCGGCAGGCCTGGATGCGCTGTCCTTGGCCGGCTTTGAAGCGCGGCCCTGGCGCTCTGCGCGGCGGGCTTCACGCTCTTTCTTTTCTCTGCGGATCTGCGCGTATTCGTGTGCAGTCTTGACGCCTTCAGGCGGAACCAGGCAGTTGCGGCCGGTGCCAATCAGGTCTTCACGGTGGCACAGGCGCAGCGCTTCGCGCACAAGCGGGAAGTTTTGCGGACGCCGGAACTGGAGCAACGCGCGCTGCATGGCTTTTTCGTGCGGTGAACGCGGAATATACACGGGTTTCCCGTCGCGCGGGTCGATGCCCGTGTAGAACATGCAGGTGGAAAGCGTGCCGGGGGTGGGGTAGAAATCCTGCACCTGTTCGGGCTGGTGGTTGATGTCGCGCAGGTATTCTGCCAGCTCGACGGCGGCGGACAGGTCGCTGCCCGGGTGGCTGGAAATGAGGTAGGGAACCAGATACTGCTCCTTTTGAAGCGACTGGTTGATGCGGCGGTAGCGCTCGCAAAACGCGTCATACACATCCCGGCCGGGCTTGCCCATGACGGCGAGCACCTTGGGGCTGACGTGCTCGGGCGCTACCTTGAGCTGACCGCTGACGTGGTATTGGCATAGCTCGCGCAAAAAGGCGTCGGATTTGTCGGCCATGATGTAGTCATAGCGCAGACCGGAGCGCACGAACACCTTTTTGACTTTCGGCAGCGCGCGGATTTCGCGCAAAAGCTGAATGTAGTCCGTGTGATCCACCACCAGGTTGGGGCAGGGCTTGGGGAACAGGCACTGGCGGTGGATGCATGCGCCGTGCTTGAGCTGCTTGTCGCACGCGGCCCGGCGGAAGTTCGCGGTCGGGCCGCCGACATCGTGGATGTAGCCCTTGAAGTTGGGCATGGCAGTGATGGCGCGCGCCTCTTCAAGCACGGATTCGTGGCTGCGCGTGGTGACAATGCGCCCCTGGAGGAACGTGATCGCGCAGAAGGAGCAGGAACCAAAGCATCCGCGCGTATGCGCGATGGAAAACTGCACCTCTTCGATGGCGGGCACGCCGCCCAGCGCGTCGTAATCGGGGTGCCAGGTGCGCTGGTAGGGCAGGGCATACGTGCGGTCGAGCTCCTCGCGGGAGAGGGGCATATCCGGCACGGTCTGCACGACGTAGCGGTCGCCGTGCTGCTGGCAGAGAACATGGCCGCGTACGGGGTCCTGCTCGTTGTACTGGACGAGAAATGCCTCGGCATAGCGGCGCTTGCTGGCCACGCACGCCTCGTGAGACGGCATCTCGATGCAGCCGCGCGGGGGCTTGTCGGCCATGTAGCACACGCCGCGCATCCGTGCGCACTCCCAGGCAGGCGCGCCGCGGCTCATCCAGTCGGCTGTGACGAGGATGGAGCGCTCGCCCATGCCAAACATCAGCAGATCGGCGGTGCTGTCCACCAGGATGCTCGGACGCACGGCGTCGTCCCAGTAGTCGTAGTGCGAGAAGCGGCGCAGCGATGCTTCCACACCGCCTATGGCGATGGGAATGTCTCCGTAAGCCTCGCGAATCAGATGGCAGTAGACATTCACAGCGCGGTCGGGCCGGTGCGCGGCTTTGCCGCCGGGGGTATAGACATCCGATGAACGGCGGCGCTTGGCCGCTGTGTAGTGGTTGACCATGCTGTCGATGACGCCGGAGGAGACGAGAAAGCCAAAATTCGGGCGGCCAAAGCGCATGAAGTCGGCGGTGTTTCTCCAGTTGGGCTGCGCGAGGATGGCCACGCGGTATCCGGCGGCCTCAAGCGTCCTTGTGATGACCGCAGCGCCGAAGGACGGGTGATCGACGTATGCATCACCGATGACATAGACAAAATCCGGCGCGTCCCAGCCGCGCTCGCGCAGATCTTCCGGAGTTGTGGGTGGAAAGAGAAGACGGTCTGCCATGATGTACTCCTATGAAATATTGCAGTGTGTGTTTTCACTATACCATACTCCGGGCCAAAAAGAAAGTGACATCTGCCGCGTGGATGCGCTATAATGGAAGCAACGAATGACAGGGAGGCTGGGCCATGGTTCTGGGGTTGTCCACAGCTGCGTTTTATGGCAGATGGGAGACGGAAGAATCCGCCGCACACATGGGACAGTGGGGGGTGGATTGCGCGGAAGTCTTTTTGGAGACGTACAGCGAGTATACGCCGTCGTTTGCCCGTCAGGTGCGCAGGGCGCTTGGCGGCGTGCCGTGCACGAGCATCCATCCGCAGGGAACGCAGTTTGAAAACGGGCTGGTTGGCCGCTCTGCCCGCCAGCGGCAGGATGCCCGGGATATGCTCTGCCGCGTGCTGGATGCGGGCGAGGCGCTCGGCGCACGCATCTATGTCTGCCATGGGCGGCACACGGCGCTGCTCAAACCGCTCCCCTGGGATATGCAGGCCAACGCTGATATGATGGGCATCATGGGGGAGGAGGCGGCCGAGCGCGGCATGGTGATCGGCTGGGAGAATGTTTGCTGGTGCCAGCTGACCACGCCCGAGCGCGTGCTGGAGGCCCGGAAAGCGCTGCCGGATGTCCACTTCACGCTGGACATTAAGCAGGCCATGCGCGCCGGGTGCGATCCCATTGCGTTTGTGCGCGCGATGGGAACGGGGCTTTGCAATGTGCACGTGTGCGATTGGGACGCATCGGGCAGGCTGTGCCTGCCGGGAGAGGGTGCGTTTGACTTTGACGCACTGTTTACCACGCTGACGGAAATCGGATATACGGGCCCTGTGGTCGTTGAGCCGTATCTGGCGCTGATTGACGACGATCAGGCGCTTGTGCGGTCGGTGGACTTTTTGCGAGGCAGAATGCGTGCTGTGGCAAAAGCGGCGGGGAAAGCGCCGATTGCGCTTTAAAATGCGCCCGTTCGGATTGACGAAAACGGCCTGCCGGAGTACAATAAAGGAAAACCGAATGCATTGAATGCATCGTCATGAGGAAAGGATTTGGAGAATTATGGAACAGAACATTCGTCTGGATGTCAACCACATGATGGCGGATATGCTCGGCGCCGAATACGGCATCACCTCTGAGCAGCTTGCTGCCATGCGCGAGGCTGCTGTCAGCGCTCAGCATGCCGTGGAGCAGAACCGCGGCAAGGGATGGCTGGGCTGGATGGAGCTCCCCTACAATCAGGAGGAGATCGTCAGCGAGATCGAGCGTGTGGCTGCGTACGTGCGCGCTCACTATGAGTACTTTGTGGTGCTGGGCATCGGCGGTTCTGCACTGGGCCCCATTGCGGTGCACCAGGCGCTCAATCACCTGCACTACAACGAGCTGCCGGCGGACAAGCGCCCCGGCCCGAAGTTCTACGTCGAGGACAACATCGACCCCGAGCGCATGGCTGCGCTGTTTGATGTGATCGAGCTGCCCAAGACCTGCTTCTGCATCATCACCAAATCCGGCGCGACGGCGGAGACCATGAGCCAGTACCTGATCATCACCGAGGCGCTCAAGGCGCAGGTGGGCGAGGGCTGGGCCAAGCAGGTGATCGCTGTGACCGATCACGAGAAGGGCAACCTCATCAAGCTCTCCAAGGAGTATGGATTTGAGACGTTCTACATCCCGGATGGCGTGGGCGGACGCTTCTCGGAGATGTGCCCGGTCGGCCTGGTGCCGGCAGCGTGCTGCGGCATTGACATCCGCGCGATGCTGGCCGGCGCTGCGGCGATGGATGCGCGCTGCAAGAGCGACGACATGATGCACAATCCCGCGCTGCTGGAGGCCGTGCTGCAGTATATCGCCTGCGAGCAGATGGGCCGCAATGTGCAGGTCATGATGCCGTATGCCGATTCGCTCAAGTACATGGCCGACTGGTTCTGCCAGCTGTGGGCAGAGTCGCTGGGCAAGAATCTGCGCCGCGATGGCACGCCCTGCCATGCGGGCCAGACGCCTGCCAAGGCGCTGGGCGTGACCGACCAGCACAGCCAGCTTCAGCTCTACAACGAGGGCCCGTTTGACAAGGTGATCACGTTCATCAAGGTGGAGAACTTCCGCAGTGAGACGAAGATCCCCAAGGGCTGCGAGCAGTTCAAGGATGTGGCGTTCCTGGGCGGCATGACGCACAACACGCTCATCGAGGCGGAGCGCCAGGGCACGGAGTACGCGCTCTATGTCAACCGCCGCATGAATCAGACGATCATCATGCCCGAGGTGAATGCGTACACGCTGGGCCAGCTCATGTTCTTCCTGGAGATGACCACGGCCTACGAGGGCGAGCTGCTCAACATCGATGCCTTCAACCAGCCGGGCGTGGAGACCAGCAAGCGTGCAACCTATGCCATTTTGGGCAATACGGATGCCAAGTACGACGCGGCACGCCAGGAGATGACCGGCCGTCCCGCGTCCAAGGCGGAGTACATTCTGTAAGCGGAAAGCCTGCCAGTCTGTGCAGGGTTGCAGGGCGTTCTCCTTCTCCATGCGGAGAGGGAGAACGCCTGTGCTTTTAAGGAAAGAGGGGGCTCTGCAGTGCACATCCCCCTCACAATTGGGTGTTTTAGAAGGAGTGAAGGATATGTCCAAGATTGATGCTGTCCGCGCGGCGATGATGCAGGCCATGAAGGATAAGGATAAGGCGCGCAAGGATGCGCTTTCCCTGCTGCTCTCCGCGCTCAAGAGCAAGATGATCGATAAGCGCGCAGATCTGACCGAAGAGGAGGAAAACGCCGTCATCTTCCGGGAGATCAAGCAGGCTCAGGAGACGGTGGACACCACCCCGGCCGACCGTACCGAGATCATCGAAGAGGCAAAGCTGCGCATTGCGGTGTACAGCGAGTTTGCGCCGAAGCTGATGGATGAAGCGGAGATTCGCAAGGTCATCGAGGAGGTGCTGTCGGAGCTTTCGCTGTCCGCGCCCACGGCCAAGGACAAGGGGCGGATCATGAAGACGCTCATGCCGCGTGTCAAGGGCAAGGCTGATGGCGGGCTGGTTAATCAGGTGCTCGGCACGTATTTTGCGTGACGCGGCTTAGCCGGTGCTGCTTTCAAAAGGTGTAAATGAACGGAAAACGGACGAGCGGTAAATCCGTATAAGAAGAGGGCAGCCTGTGCGTGTGCAGGTTGCCCTCTTTACAGGTTGTAGTTTTGCCAATCAGTGCAGGAACAGCGCGTTTTCGTCGAGCATTTCAAAGCCAAGCGGCGGAAGCTGCGCAAGATCTGCGGGCAGGTCGGCGTGTTCCGATTCATCCGGCAGATCGGCCAGCACCCAGTTGCTCAGCGTGTTGTGCAGCAAGCCGAAACGCTGACGCAGCGTGTTGTTCTCGTCTTTGAACATGTTCTCGGGCAGCGAGTCCTCATACAGGGCATTGAGCGAGATCTGAAGCGCATAGCACAGCGATATGGAAGTCTGCACGCTGGGCGTGCGCTCGCCGCGCTCCAGCTGCCCGATGTATTGATAGCTGACATCGATCAGATCGGCCAGCTCTTGTTGGGACAAACCCAGTTTTATGCGCTTTGCACGCACACGCTGGCCAAAGGCCGGGTAATCCACGCGCATACCGTCGCGCTCCTTCCATCTTGGGGTAACGTATGGAATATTCGCTGTTTGCAGCAGAAATCCTGTAAGAAAAATGCGAAAAGAAACAAAAAAGCGCAAATGGCTAGCAATTCTGAGCGGAATGTGCTATACTGAATTACACCTTAGCGATCGTTTCTCATCCCAATCACGGCCTCCTTGGATTCGCCTTCGCGCCGCCAAATGGAAGTCTTGCAGTGAGTACCAATCGGTGAAGGTAATCTATTTTAGGAGGATACGGATATGTATCAGGACGAAACCCTCACTTGCCGTGACTGCGGCAAGGAATTCATCTTCAGCGCGTCTGAGCAGGCGTTCTACGCGGAGAAGGGCTTCCAGAACAAGCCGCGCCGCTGCCCGGAGTGCCGTGCCGCGTTCCGCGCGCAGAATGGCAATGCCCGCCCCCAGCGCGAGATGTTCACGGCGATCTGCGCCGACTGCGGCAAGGAGACCCAGGTTCCCTTCCAGCCGCGTGGCGATAAGCCCGTGTACTGCCGCGATTGCTTCGCTGCACATCGCACGCCGCGTTATTGAGACTGACCGGTTGATCCGGAACATGGCCCCCGATATGGTTTCATATCGGGGGCCATTTGTGTCAATCGGAAAAAGTTGATGTCAAAGCCTCCCCAAAGTTTGGCGTTTGTACCGCCTGGCGGCTGTTTCACATTGAAGTGCAAGGGGGGTTCGTGGTATACTGAAAGCAACAAAACACGCAGCTGGTTCGACGCGGTCTCTGCGTTTGTAGGGAACACAGGAAGGAAGGGTATTGATGATGATTCATTCCAATCCACTGCTCAAGAATGCCGAAAGCAGCAAAAAATTCATCACCATGGGCGAGATCATGTTGCGCCTGACGCCTCCGAATTATGAGAAGATCCGCATGGCCTCCAGCTTTGAGGCCAGCTATGGCGGCAGTGAAGCCAATATCGCGCTGGCGCTGGCCAACCTGGGGGTAGACAGCACGTTTTTCTCCGTCGTGCCCAACAACAGCCTGGGCAAGAGTGCGGTGCGCATGCTCCGCTCCAACGATGTGCACTGCACGCCGATGATTCTCTCTACCCCGGAGGAGACGCCCAGCCACCGCCTCGGCACCTATTATCTGGAGACGGGCTATGGCATCCGCCCGAGCAAGGTCATTTACGACCGCAAGCACAGCGCGCTGACGGAATACGATTTTTCTGAATTCGACCTCGACGAACTGCTCGATGGCTTTGACTGGCTGCACATGAGCGGCATTACGCCGGCGCTTGCGCAAAACTGCCGGGAGCTGACCATGAACCTGCTCAAAAAGGCCAAGGAAAAGGGGCTGACCGTCAGCTTTGACGGCAACTTCCGCAGCCAGCTTTGGAGCTGGGAGGAAGCGCGCGATTTCTGCACGCTCTGCCTGCCCTATGTGGATATCCTGCTGGGCATCGAGCCTTATCACCTCTGGCGGGATGAAGAGGATCACAGCAAGGGCGATGTCAAGGACGGCATTCCGATGCAGCCCAGCTATGAGCAGCAGGATGAGATCTTCAGGCGGTTTGTGGAGCGGTACCCGAATCTGCGGTGCATCGCGCGACATGTCCGCTATGTGCATTCGGGCAGCGAAAACAGCCTCAAGGCGTTCATGTGGTACGAGGGGCATACGTTTGAAAGCCGCATGTATACTTTCACGATTCTTGACCGCGTGGGCGGCGGCGATGCGTTTGCCAGCGGATTGATCTACGCGATGCTGCATGATTACCGCCCCATGGATATGATCAACTTTGCCGTGGCTTCCAGCGTCATCAAGCATACCATTCACGGCGATGCCAATATCACCGACGACGTGAGCAGCATCCGCAACCTGATGAACATGAACTACGATATCCGGCGCTGAAATGAAGCTGCCGTTGCAGGCAGGGAAAAGAGCAAAAGAGAAGGAAGGGAGCGGATCAAGATGGAAGCCGTGCGCTTTGGCATTGTGGGCCTGGGGGCAATGGGTCTGGATCACGCCAAAACGATCCTGGAGCGGGTGCCGGAAGCCGAGCTTTGCGCAGTGGCGACGCGCAATCCTGCCCACGCACAGCAGATCAGAGAGCTGCCGGGAGGGCAGAATGTGCGCGTCTTTGAATCGCCCGAAGCGATGTATGCAAGCGGAGCGATAGAGGCGGTGCTCATTGCCACGCCGCACCGGCTTCATGTTGCGCAGGCGACGCAGGCCTTTGAGGCGGGCGTTCATGTGCTGCTTGAAAAGCCCATGGGCGTGTGCACGCAGGAAGTCAGAGCGCTTAACGAGGCGGCGGACCGCAGCGGGAAGGCGTTTGGCGCAATGTTCAATGTGCGCACGCATCCCGCCTATGTCAGGATGAAGCAGATTGTGGATTCCGGCGAACTGGGCGAGATCCGGCGGACGAATGTGATCATCACCGACTGGTTCCGGGCGCAGAGCTACTATGATTCCGGCGCCTGGCGCGCGACATTCAGGCAGGATGGCGGCGGCGTTCTGCTCAATCAGGCGCCTCATAATCTGGATCTGTGGCAGTGGATCTGCGGTATGCCGGCTCGCGTGCGTGCCTTCTGTGGATTCGGCAGATGGCATGACATCGAGGTAGAGGACGATGTGACGGCGTACGTCGAATACGCAAACGGGGCAACGGGCACGTTTATCACCTGCACGGGCGAAGCGCCCGGTACGAACCGGTTCGAGATCTCCTTTGACGGGGGACAGCTTGTCTATGAGCGCGGGCACCTCACGCTTTCGCGGCTCGATGTGCCTGCCAGCCGGTTTATCCGCGAGTATGAAGGCGGCTTTGGCAAGCCGGGCGTGACCGTGCAGGAGATCACGCCGCAGGCAGAGTATCCCATGCATGCGGGGGTGATCCGGGCGTTTGCACGGCACATCCGCTTTGGAGAGCCGATGATTGCAGATGGGCGGGAAGGGCTCAACAGCCTCATGCTTTCAAATGCCATGCTGCTCTCAGCCTGGACAGATGAGACGGTGCAGCTTCCGTTTGATGACGCGCGCTTTGCGCGCCTTCTGGCCGAGCATGCGGCAAAAAGCCCCGAAAAGCGTGTCCGGGCGATTCAGCTCAATGTGAGCCAGTCGTTTTGATGTGAGGGCATTCAAAAAACAGACGGGCGCTCTCCTGTGTGGAGAGCGCAGACTGTCAAAAAACCCTTCCGGGAGGTTTGGAGGGCCGTAGCCCTCCAAATGCAATCCGAATCCGGCGACATGTGCGGCGGATTCGGAAGCCTTGCGCAGCAAGGTTTCCTTACACTGTTTCCCGCCCGGGAGGCTCATAGAGCCGAG
>DVJV01000218.1 GCA_018716525.1 Candidatus Ventricola gallistercoris | reverse complement strand
CAGCTGGATGTAGCTTTTGACCTCGCCCGCGTGGAGCGTGCCGTTGAAGGCGCGGAACTCGATGGTGTGCGCGGGCCGCTCGGTGGAGAAGGCCGCGTGCAGGTTGAGCAGGTGGTAGCGGCTCATGTCGTAGTGGGAAGCGGCGTGCCGCCGCCAGTCCGTGTACCCGCCGTTGTTGGTGTGGTACCAAAGCTGTGCCAGCGCTTCCATGGTGTCGGGCTTGCGGCGGTTGAGCTCGGCGAGGAACACCGGTTCCACTGGCTTGCACCAGCGGGCGCGCCGCTCGGGCGAGATGCCCAGCGCCTGTGTCAGAAGGTCCTCCTTGGCGTTGACCAGATTGACCAGCCGCCGCAGGCTCGCCGGGGTGTGCTGGCCGAGGCCCACGTGGATGTGGATGCCGCAGGAGGCGTCGGCTTTCGCGCCCGCCTTGCGCAGGGCGCGGACCACCTCCTGGACCATCCCGATGTCCTCCCAGCCGCACACCGGGCTGACCACCTCGGCGCAGGGGTCGTTGACCGAGCCGTCGCGCTCGACCGTCCAGTGCCGCCCGTCAGGCATGGGCACACGCCAGTCGTCCAGGTGGTGCCCGATGTACCGGGCCGTCGTGCCGAAGTGTGCCGCGATGGCCTGCGCCGCCCGTTCGCGGCCGAGGCCCGTGGTTTCAATCTCGATGCCGAAAGTCTGGTTTTTCACTGGGCTTCCTCCCTTGTGCCCGGCGGCTTTTCCCGCCCGCGGCGGCGGCTCCGGGGCGGCGATCCTCGCCTTTCCCGGCCCGCGACACATTCATCGCTCTGCGCGGCCGAAATAGCAACCCGATGAAAAGCACAAGGTTTTCGGGCAAAAACAGCTCTGATCCGACAAAGAAAAGCGGGCGAAAAACCCGCTTCCTTATATGCGAAAACGCGGCCTTTTTCCGGCCGCCGCCCCGCGCCGGGGCTATAACCCTACACACCCCGGCGCAAAACGAGCCTCCTTTGCCGCCGCACCCGCTGCGCGGCCCCGCCGCCGCCCACCGTGTACCCGCCCCGCCGGAAAAGCCGCCGCCGCGCCCGCCCGCGCGGCCCGCCGGATTTGGCCCCGTTCGCCCCTGTGCCGCCGGTGCCACCCCGCCGCCGGGGAACGGCCTGCCCGCGCCCCCGCGCCCGCCACAGGCCCGGCGTGCCCGCCCAAACGCGCCGCCCCGTTTTTCCGCCGCGCCGCCGCCCAACGTGCGCCCCGCCTGTGCCCGGCGGAAACCGCCGCCTCGCCCCGCCCCGTGTGCCTGCCGGAAGGACGCTGCCCGCGCCACCCGGGGCCTTGCCGCCCGCCCAGGGGTGTGCCCGCCGCCGCAGGGGTCCGACCGGACCGCGCCAGGGTGTGCCCGCGCCCGCCCGCCGCGCCGCCTGGCGTGTGCCCCCCAAGGGGGGATCAAATCCCAGGGCGCGGTTTGCAGGAGACCGCGGCCCCCTCTCGCGTAAATTTCCGCGAAATTCGAGACCCGGGGTATAGCCCCCCCAAACAGCAAACAGCCGCCCCCAAAAATGGACGGCTGTTCGTTGATTCCCCCAATGCTTAGGAGGTTGCCTGTGAATACGGAAATGAATCTGAAAAAGCTGCCGGTGGACCTGCTCAAGCCCGCCAAATACAACCCCCGCAAAGACCTTAGGCCCGGCGATCCTGCCTACGAAAAAATCAAGCGAAGCCTGCACGACTTCGGCTATGTGGATCCCGTGATCTGGAACGAGGTCACGGGCAACATCGTCGGCGGGCACCAGCGCTACAAGGTGCTGCTGGCCGAGGGCGTGACGGAGATCGACTGCGTGGTCGTGCACATCGAGAATCCGCAGGACGAAAAGGCGCTCAACATTGCCCTCAACAAGGCGGTGGGCGAATGGGAGCCGAAAGCGCTGGCCGATTTGCTTGCCGACCTTCAGCTTTCCGGGTATGACCTGGGTGCGACGGGCTTTGACGCGGCGGAGGTCGACGACCTGTTTTCCCAGGTGCATGACAAGGACGTCAAGGACGACGACTGCGAACTGGACGCGGAGGAGGTGACGCCCTTCGTCAAGCCGGGCGACCTGTGGACGCTCGGGCACCACCGGATGCTGTGCGGCGACGCGACCAGCGCGGACGACGTGGCCCGGCTCATGGACGGCATCCGCGCCAACCTCGTCGTCACCGACCCGCCGTACAACGTCAGCTACCAGAGCGCGGACGGAAAATCCATTCAGAACGACAGCATGGCCGATGAAACGTTCTATGCGTTTTTGCTGGCGGCGTTTCGCAACATGGCGGCGCATCTGGCGGAAGGCGGCAGCGCGTACATCTTCCACGCGGACACGGAGGGACTCAACTTCAGAAGGGCCTTCAGGGAGGCGGGCTTTCACATCAGCGGCGTGTGCGTCTGGGTGAAGAACAGCCTCGTGCTGGGGCGCTCGCCCTACCAGTGGCAGCATGAGCCGGTGCTCTACGGCTGGCTGCCCAACGGCAAGCACAAATGGTTTTCCGACCGCAAGCAGTCCACGGTCTGGAAGTTCGACAAGCCCCGGCGCAGCAAGGACCATCCCACCATGAAGCCCATCCCGCTGCTGGCCTATCCCATCAAGAACAGCTCCGCCCCCAACGGCGTGGTCATGGATCTGTTCGGTGGCAGCGGATCGACGCTCATGGCCTGTGAACAGACGAACCGCGTCTGCCGCACGATGGAGCTCGATCCGCGCTATGCCAGCGTCATTGTGATGCGCTACAAAGCCGAATACCCCGATGCTCCTGTCCATGTTTTGCGCGACGGACAGGAGCTTTCCTATGAAGCAGTCAACGCGTAATCCCATGGCCTTGGAAGGAGGTGATGCCCATGGCGACACGGGGAAGAAAGCCCAAGCCCACGGCGCTCAAAGTGCTCGAGGGCAACCCCGGCAAGCGCCCGCTCAACGACAGGGAGCCCGTTCCGCCCAAGGGCACGCTCAAATGCCCGGCGTGGCTCCTGCCGGAGGCCAAAAAGGAGTGGAAGCGGCTCGCGCCCGCGCTGGAAGCCATGGGCGTGCTGACCATGGCCGATCTCACGGCGTTTGAGGGCTACTGCCAGGCCTATGCCCGGTGGAAGGAGGCCGAGGCGTTCATCACCCAGCACGGCTCCATCTTTCAGACGCCCAGCGGCTATGTGCAGCAGGTGCCGCAGGTCAGCATCGCCCAGCAGAACCTCAAGATCATGCAGTCGTTCTGCTCGGAGTTCGGCCTGACACCGGCGACCCGCGCGCGCATCATCGCCGGTACCGGCTCGGAGGAGGGAGCTTCGGAGGATCCCATGGAACGGCTGCTCAAGGGGGACTGGTAAATGGCGTTTGACGAACGGAAGGCCCAGCGCGTGGTTCGCTTCATCGAGGCGCTGCGCCACACCAAGGGCGAGTTCCACGGACAGCCCTTTCACCTGTTGCCGTGGCAGGAGAAGATCATCCGGGACGTGTTCGGCACGGTGCGCGACGACAATCCCACCATGCGCCAGTACACCACGGCCTACATCGAAATCCCAAAGAAGAACGGAAAATCCGAGCTGGGCGCGGCCATCGCACTCAACATGCTCATCAACGACGACGAGTGGAAGGCCGAGGTCTACTCGTGCGCCTCCGACCGCCAGCAGGCCGCCATTGTGTTCGACGTGGCGGTGGACATGGTCAGGCAGTCCCCGGCGCTCATGAAGCGCGTCAAGATCATCCCATCCACCCGGCGCATGATCTATCAGCCCACGGGAAGCATCTATCAGGTGCTCTCCAGCGAGGTTGCCACCAAGCATGGCCTGAACGTGTCCGCCTGCATCTTCGATGAATTGCACACCCAGCCCACCCGCGCGCTCTACGACGTAATGACGCAGGGGTCGGGCGACGCGCGCAGACAGCCGCTGTGGTTTTTCCTGACCACGGCGGGCACCGACCGCAACTCCATCTGCTGGGAGGTACATCAGAAGGCACTCGACATCCTGGAAGGGCGCAAGATCGACCCGCGCTTTTACCCGGTACTCTTCGGCCTGCCGGACGACGCGGACTGGACAAACGAGGAAAACTGGTACCGGGCCAATCCCTCGCTGGACCACACCATCACCATCGACAAGGTGCGCGACGCCTTCCGCAAGGCGCAGGAAACCCCGGCGGACGAGAACCAGTTCCGCCAGCTGCGCCTCAACCAGTGGGTAAAGCAGTCCGTGCGCTGGATGCCCATGGACAAGTGGGACGAGTGCGGCGGCGTGGGGGATCCTTATGCACTGGAAGGCCGCGCGTGTTACGCGGGGCTGGACCTGTCGAGCACCTCCGACCTGACGGCGCTGGTGCTGGTGTTCCCGCCCACCTCGGAGGACGAGCCGTACATCGCACTTCCGTTTTTCTGGCTGCCCGAGGAGACGCTTTCCCTGCGCGTGCGGCGCGACCATGTGCCCTATGACCAGTGGGCAAAGCGCGGCTTCATCCAGACCACGGAGGGCAACGTGGTGCATTACGGGTTCATCGAGCGGTTCATCTGTGAACTGGGCGAGCGCTACAACATCCGCGAGATCGCTCACGACCGCTGGAACGCCACCATGATGGTGCAGACCCTGGAGGACGACGGGTTTACCATGGTACCCTTTGGGCAGGGTTTCAAGGACATGAGCCCGCCGACCAAGGAGCTGATGCGCATCGTGCTGGAACACAAGCTCTGTCACGGCGGACATCCGGTGCTGCGCTGGAACATGGACAACGCATACGTGCGCACGGACCCGGCGGGCAATCTGAAGCTCGACAAGGAAAAATCCACCGAAAAAATCGACGGTGTGGTGGCATTGGTCATGGCGCTCGACCGGGCGCAGCGCAATCTGAATGGCGGCAGCGTTTACGATGAGCGCGGCCTGCTGACGCTTGACTGGTGAGGTGATCAAAATGCCCAAAGCGCCAAAACGCCCCTGCCGCTATCCGGGATGTCCGAATCTTTGCGACAAGGGCGTTTACTGTTCCAAACATATGCGGTTTTCATCCGACCGAATGCGAGGCGGCGCGGAAGCCCGTGGCTACGACAGCCGCTGGCGCAAGGCCCGCGCGGCTTTCCTGCAGCGCAATCCGCTGTGCAATGCGTGCATGAAGCACGGCAGGCTCACACCCGCAACGGTGGTCGACCATGTGATTCCGCACCGGGGCGATCAGAAGCTGTTCTGGGATGAAAACAACTGGCAGGCGCTGTGCAAGAGCTGCCATGATCGGAAAACAGGGGGTGGATTATAACTTTTCCAAAGGATTATATGCATTACTATGGAGACCGCAAAAAGGAGGACCAAAGATAATGACACTGATCACAACGGCTGCACCTGCTGCGATAGTCCCCCAGTAAAAATGCTTGTTCTCAGTATCTTTTTCACCAGCCATTTTTGCAATTTCCATCATCTTTTCAACATAGTACTT
>DVJV01000217.1 GCA_018716525.1 Candidatus Ventricola gallistercoris | reverse complement strand
GGTTGTAAGGCTTTTGGAACAGACATTGCCCAGATTCCGGTGCAAACACCTATCTTAAGCATGGAATGGGTTATGGACGCACGGCACGAGAGATTTGCCGCTGCGAAAAGCAAAGGAGTGGATTTCAATTGTCACTTTATGAAAAGCTGGTCAATCAGGAAGAGGTGCTCTCTGTCATCGGCCTTGGGTATGTGGGAATGCCTATCGCGGTGGCGTTTGCCAAGCAGATCCGGGTGATCGGTTTTGATTTGAATAAGGAGAAAATTGCGCTCTACAGGCAGGGCGTTGATCCGACTCAGGAGGTCGGGGATGAAGCCATTCGCCGTACGAGCGTCGATTTTACGGTGGATGATTCCAGGTTGCGTGAGGCTAGATTTCATATCGTTGCAGTGCCCACGCCCATCAATCTGGATAAGACGCCGGATCTTGCCCCTGTCATGGAGGCCAGCCGCCTGCTGGGGCGCAACCTGAGCCGCGGTTCGATCGTCGTGTATGAATCCACGGTCTATCCGGGCGTGACGGAGGATGTCTGCGTGCCCATCCTGGAAAGGGAATCCGGCCTCCAATGCGGTGTGGATTTTAAAGTGGGCTATTCGCCGGAGCGCATCAACCCGGGCGATAAGGTGCATACCCTGGAGACGATCCGTAAGATTGTCTCCGGTATGGACGAGGAGACGCTCACCGAGATCGCTTATGTGTACGATCTGGTCGTCAAGGCGGGAACGTATCCGGTATCCAGCATCAAAACGGCAGAGGCCATCAAAGTGGTGGAAAACAGCCAGCGCGATATCAATATTGCATTCATGAACGAGCTGGCCATGATCTTTGACCGCATGGGCATCGACACCAACGAGGTGGTCGACGGCATGAATACCAAGTGGAACGCGCTGAACTTCCGCCCCGGCCTGGTCGGCGGCCACTGCATCGGCGTGGACCCATACTATTTTACCTATGAGGCGGAAAAGCTGGGCTATCACAGCCAGATCATTCTCTCCGGCCGTAAGGTGAATGACGCCATGGGCGAATTTGTAGCCAGGGCAGCCATTCAGCAGATGGTGCTCACGGGCAAAGCGCCCATGAAGATGCGCGTGGCTGTGCTTGGGCTTACGTTTAAGGAGGATTGCCCGGATATCCGCAACTCAAAGGTGATGGACATCATCCAAGTGCTTCGGATGTACGGCATTGATCCGTATGTGTGCGATCCGTGGGCAAGCGTTGCGGAGGCTGAGCGCACGTACGGGCTCAAGCTGACCCCGCAGAATGAACTGCATGACCTGGATTGTGTGATTCTGGCAGTCGCCCATGAGGTGTTCATCCGCAACGGATTGCCGTTTATTGAAGGCATGTTTGCCCCCGGCAAACCGGAGGATAAGGTGATTGTCGATGTCAAGGGCGTGCTGGATCGCCATGAAATGGCGCAGCATGGGTACCGGTATTGGAGATTGTAAGCGCGTGACGCTGAGCACATGGCGTATCGGAGCGCAGAGGGCGCAGTGAAGAACAGGCTGGCACGGAAAAGCAACCGATGCGCCAGAGAATAGGAGGGGTTGACCGTGCAAAGTGATACCTGGGCAGGAAAGTCGCTCGATACGGAGACCAGGCAAAATACATTCAGAAATGAGCATTACCACATTGTCTACCAGAAGGCGCTGGAAATGTCGCGTTCCAACGCTTATGCGGCATTGTTGTGTGACTATGTGTTTGAAGTGATGGATCAGCGGTTTGCTTCCCGCGCATTGCCCAAGGAGTGCGATATCTATCTGACGGCACAGGTCTGTCTGGCCTATGCGCGGTATGGAAACGATATTGACCGGCTTCGGGTGTCGCTGCAAAACATTGTGGCGCAGCGTGATCTGGAAAAGGGGGAGCGTAAAGCACAGGCGCACGGCGAAGAGGAGACTTCCTGGAACGGCGTTTCCCCGGAGTGTCCGCAGCAGGGGGAGAACGCCTGTCAGGAAAAGACATCTGGCGGGGAAGAGGAACCACAGGCAGAGCGAAAGGAAGAACCGCAGGTGGAAAACAGATACGCCCAGACGTGTGAAACCGAAAAGAAGGAGCCTGAAAAGCGCATGAACGGATCTGGTACAGCTCAAAAAGAAAGGCCGGAGGCGTGTGCAGCCGGTCAGGGAGCCTCTGCGAGCGGTGTAAATGGCGCGCAAGGGATGCCGTCGTATGCCCAGCAGGTTCCCTATGGACAGCCTGTGTACTACGGGTATCCGTATGGAATGCCTGTAATGCCTGCGCCCGGGGTTGCACCGGTGTTCCCTTATGGCCAGCAGATGATTTCGGGCGTGGCGCCCGGCTTGGGGATGCCGTATGGGCAGGAGGGCATGCAGCCATATATGCCCTATGTTCAGCCGGTTATGTATTTTACCGCACCGGCATATTGCGGTTTTCCGCCAGCAGGTATGATGCAGCCCGGCGTGGCCATGCCACAGCAGGCGGGACAGCCGGCGCCTGGGCAGATGCCCGCACCGTTTATCCGGACGCAGATGATGCCGGAGGATGAACGCACAGCGGCGCCGGCATCGCCTGCACGTGGCCGTGCCCGAGCAGTGCCGGCGGAAGAGTTGCCTCGCAGAAAAGCCAGGCTTCGTGATGCGCAGCGCAGGGAGAACCTGTCCGCAAGATCCAAGCGGAAAACGCAGCCGTTAGAGCACAGCAATTCAGCGCATGGCGTGAGAAAACCTGATGCCGTTCGTTCCGGCGTTGCGCAGGCCCGACCGGCCCCGGAAAAAGCCGGGCAAATGGCCGGCGGCCGGGAGAAGATACAGCCCGTTCGTCAAATGCAGCCGATCCGAACGCCGGCAGAGGCAGGCGGGATTTCGTCGCACAGCGTGGCGGAACCGGAACTGCCCAAAATTGTCAAGATCAGTGCGTCTGCGACGCCTGTGCAGACAGATGACATGACACGTTCACATGCGGCTGTGCAGAGCACGCAGGCTCAGCAGGTTTCACCAGAGCAGGCGTCAGTAGCGCTGCAAGGCGAAGCGGCCCAGCAGGTACCGGCGGCACGGACACCTGTGACGGCACAGAGCGAAGCGGCTCAGCAGGCGCCGGCAGCACAGACACCTGTGGCAGAGCAAGGCGGAGCGGTGCAGCAGGCCACTGCGCCGGCATCTACTGCCGCGGCGTCGCCCAATGCTTCTGCGACTGTGTCGCAGAGCGAGACGGAAATGGCTACAATTGTCAAGAACACCGTGTATAACCGTACGGCAACAAAGCTGTGGATGCCTGGCGATGCGATGGGAATGCCAGAGGACGAGGAGAACAACGGGAATGACGAGGATGACGAAGAAGAAGAGGAGGAGCGCTCCGTGCGTCTGTCCGTGCTCAATACCGGACTGGTCTTGCTGACGATCCCGGCGGTAGTGTTCTTGCTCATGGAAATGGGGATCATCTCTATATTGTTTTAAACCGGAAGGAAGGAACGTCGCGTGAAGAAGCCTTCATACGAAAAGGAAGTGAAATTTCCCCGGGTCTTCCGCGTGTTTTACCGTGCATCCGATGTGGACGTATACCTGGAAGACATGCAGGAGCAACTTCAGGAGTCGCTTGACAAGACGTGTGAGCTGTGGGATCGCATCGGAAAACTGGAGGAGAAGCTTCGGGTCTATCGGGATCAGGAGGATGAGTATGAGCATCGCCTCGCTGACGGCCTCAAGGAGCTTAATCAGTGCCGCGCTCAGCTATCCGAGAAGGATGAGCAGGTGCTTGCGGCGAGCGGCGAACTGAGCGGGTATGAAAGCCGCCTGGCGCAAAGTGAACAGGAGATTGACGAACTGCGCCGGCAGCTGGAGGAGAAGGACAGCGCGCTGTCCAGCGGGGAAGCACAGCTGAGGGAATGCCAGAAGGAGATGGAAGCGCTTCACGCTGCGCTGAAAAGCAAAGAAGAAACGATTGCCGGCTATGATGGGCAATTGAAAGACGGCTCCGAGGCTGCGCAACGGCTTGAGGCATATGAGCGCCGGATCGAGGCTTATGAGCAGACCATTGGGGAGCGCGATGCACAGATCCGCGAGCTCAGCGGCGAGCTGGATACTCAGCGCGAGCAGACGCTGGCACGCGAAGAGCGGCTTGGCGAATTGCAGCACCAGCTGGATGCGCAGCGTGAGCGGGAGAAGAAGCAAGACGATCGGGTTCGCAGCTTGGAAGGCGAGCTTAGCGAGCTGCGCAGCCGGGTTTCCGAGCGCGATGCACAGATTGGTGAGCTTCATGATCAACTCAGTGCGCAGCGTGAACTGGTGAAAATGCGCGACGAGCAGCTTGAGGACCAGCGCAACCGGATGAAGCAGGTTGAAGAACTGGAGCGCATGGCGGGTGAAAACCTGGAGCTCAATCACCTGCTGGGCACGCAAAGCGCGGAGATTGAAGACCTCAACGAACAGCTTGCGCAGCTTCAGGAGATGTATGAGCGGGCAGAAGCGAAGCGGAGTGCGCTTTCAAGTCGTGTCGAGCAGCAGAAGAAGGAGCTGGGCGAATACGAAAAGTTGATGTCGCAGGATACCGTCGTGCGTGCCAATGAAAGGGCGCAGAAGATCCTTGCGGATGCCATTGAGGAGAGCGACAGGCTTTATCAGGAGGTTCGGGAAGTGCGCGAGCGCGTGCTGGCGGCGACGCGGGCGGCGTATTACAACGCGATGCAGTTCCGCATGTCGCTGGCGGAGCGCTTCAGCGCAATGGAGCACGATATTGACAATGCAATCAGTATTCTGCGCATTTTGGATATTCCCCAGGTGCCCGAACGCGCGCACATTGCAGAGCGTTCAAGCGCGATGCGTGACGATGAAAAGCGAGACGAAGCGGTCAAAACGCAGAATGACTGACGGTATCCCGAGGCTGATCACGCAGAAAGAGAGATTCACATGGAGGTGGGCAACGTGAGGAAACCGGTTCTGTTGGCCTTGCTTTTGGCTGTGCTGGCGGTGGCCTTAAGCGGATGTGCCAAAGAAGAATCGGCGGAGCGGAGCATCCCACAGGCGACGGCAACGGTCCGCCCGAATGTCACGGTCACGCCTGAGCCCCAGCTGAGCAATGCTCCCGCGCCGGTGTATGATGGCGTGAGCACAGATCAGCGGGTGGTTTCTGTCATTTTTGAAGGGTACACTGATGAAGAAACGATGTATCAGCTCATTGAAGCGGTGTCAAGCCGCGGGGTGGATGCAGCTTTCTTTGTCAGCGGCATTACGGCATCTGAGCATCCCGACATGGTGCGTGCCATCGTGCAGGCCGGTTTGCAGATCGGCAATTACACCGTCTCTGCGGAAAAGGAGATGGAGAAAAACGCAGTCGATGTCAATTTGCAGCAGTTTACGCTTGCGCAGCAGCTCATTGAGCAATACAGCGGTGTCCTGCCGACTTTGATCCGGTGTAATGGCACGCAATACACGCAAAATGTGCTCAAGGCGGTGGCGGCAAGCGGCCTTGAGGCGGCGGTGGAACCGGGGCTTTATCTCAATCACCGCAGCTTTACCACTGAGCAGGATGCACAGCGGTATGTGTCTAACCTGGTGCGCGGCGAGATCATTTCCATTAAACTCGGACAGGAGCTGGATCTTGACGAGTATGGCGACGCAGGCGAAAAGCTTGAAGAGCGACCGGCCATTGATCCGCCGCCAACCATCACAAAGGATACCCTGGATACGAAAGATTGGACGTATGAAAACATCCTGAACGTCGTGCCTTGGCTGCTGGATGCGCTGGAGGCAGGAGGCTACACCATCGTCAGCCCGCAGGATCTCCAGGGGTATGAAATGAATCTGTTCAACCAGAGAAGGGCGCTTTCTGAGCAGGAGCAGGAGGTGCTCGACAGCACCCAGTACACGCTGCCGGTCACGCAGTCGCCCATCGGCACAACGTCTACGCATGCCGGCACTATGGCCGATTTTGAAGGCGCTGTCTTCGTCGGCGATGCGGTGCTGGGGAGCATCGGGGATTATGTGGCATACAGGCGCCTCACGGAGCCGGAGTATATGGGCGAAGCGCAATTCCTCACCACTGCCAATATTACAGTGGAAAGCGCGCTGGAGCCGGTGAGCAGCACATCCGTTCATCCCGTGTACAACGGAGAGAAGATGACCATTGAAGATGCGCTCA
>DVJV01000216.1 GCA_018716525.1 Candidatus Ventricola gallistercoris | reverse complement strand
TGCTTCCGCGCATTCTTCGGAAGTCGGCATCGAATCCTCTGCGATTGTGGAAGCCGATTCGGATACGCTCATCTATACCGCGAAGAACGGAATGCTCTATACCGTGGGCATGAATACGGCATTTGACCTTCAAACCGCGCAGATCTCTGTGGATATGCAGCCTGTTGCCTATGGCTACGAGACGAATCTTCGCAATGCCGTGCAGGGTATCCGGGCGAATGTAGCCACCTATGGCGACTATGCCTACTTTGGCGACATGGCCGGTTCGCTGCAGTGCGTGGATATGAATACCATGCAGTGCGTCTGGGCGATTGACATGGGCGACAGCGTGGTGGCCAACGTCGCCATCGAGTGCGAAGCGGATGGCAGCGTCTCCCTGTACGCGGGCACCGTCATCAACAAGACGGAGCGCAGCGGTCAGGTGCGGCTGATGAAGGTCAATGCACTCAGCGGCGAGATTCTCTGGGAGTGCCAGAGCGACATCCGTGGCAAGTATTTCAGCAAGCCTGCGGCTGAGGGCATTTATGCGGGCCTGATGGCGGCGCCGGTTGTCGGCCAGGGCGACATCAACGACCTGGTGATCTTCAACGTCAATCGTGTGGTGATTGACGACGACACCAACAGTGCCATCGTCTATGCGCTGGATAAGAAGACCGGTGAAGAGGTCTGGAGCCAGACGCTGGATGTGGAGTCCATCTCCTCGCCGATTGCGCTGTATCAGCCGGATGGCAAGAGCTACCTGGTGCTCGGCGACGAAAACGGTACGTTGCGCCTGATGGATGGCTTCAGCGGTACGACGATCAGCACCGTGAGCCTGGGCAGCGCGATCCAGGCCTCTCCGGTGGCGTACGACAACCGCATTGTCGTAGGCACGACGGGTGGAATGCTCTACTTCGTCGACCTGAAGTGATGAAAGCGTAACATCGTCCCAATGGGATGGCGGACGCCGCTGCGGGAAAATTCCTGCGACGGCGTCCTTTTTCTTGCCGGATGTGCATGATGCATGCCAGTGCGCATGGAGAAAGAGAGCACATAGAACCGGAGCACTGCACCGCAAGCCGGGTGCTTGTGGCGAGCAATACTGCCAAAGAGGGGGAAAACCATGCATTCATATGTGATTGCCCTGGATCAGGGCACGACCAGTTCCCGAGCGGTGGTGTTCGACGAAAACGCGAACATCGTGGCCATGAAGAGTTATGAATTTGAGCAGATTTATCCGAAGCCCGGCTGGGTGGAGCACGATCCCGCAGCGATACTCAATACGCAAGTAGATGCGTTGCGCGAGGCGGTGCGCATCAGCGGGGTGCCGGTTGAGCAGATTGCGGCCATTGGCATTACCAACCAGCGTGAAACCACCATTTTGTGGGACAGGAAGACAGGAAGACCGCTTCACAATGCCATTGTCTGGCAGTGCCGGCGCACAGCACCAATCATAACGCGTCTGTGTGAAGAAGGCCTGGAGGGGCACATCCGTGAGGTCACTGGCCTGGTACCGGATGCCTATTTTTCAGGAAGCAAGATTTGCTGGCTGCTGGATACGCTTGGTTTGCATGAACGAGCCGCCCGCGGCGAGATTTGCTTTGGCACGGTGGACAGCTACCTGGCCTGGCATCTGATCACCGGCCACCCGCACGTCACCGATGCTACAAATGCCAGCCGGACAATGCTTTTTGACATCCGCAGCAATGATTGGGATGACACGCTGCTCAGCGCGCTGCGCATTCCCCGCGCAATGCTCCCGCAGGTAGTGGACACCTCTGAGGTGATCGGGATGCTTGATCCTTCCATTCTCGGCCGGGCTATACCGGTGGCGGCTCTCTGTGGTGATCAGCACAGCGCCCTGTTTGGGCAAGGGTGCTTTGAACCGGGCATGATGAAAAACACATACGGAACGGGTTGCTTCCTTCTGATGAATACGGGCGGAACGCCTGCGCACAGCAGCAGCGGTCTGGTCACGACGATCGCTTGGCGTATCGGTGGCACATGCACCTATGCGCTGGAGGGAAGCGTGTTCGTAGGCGGTGCGGCTGTGCAGTGGCTGCGGGATGAGATGAAGCTCATCGAGCGCGCCTCCGAAACGGAAACGATTGCCCGCTCGCTCAAGGATAATGGCGGGGTGTACATGGTGCCCACATTCACTGGCCTTGGCGCGCCGTACTGGGATATGTACAGCAGGGGCACGATCATTGGCCTGACGCGGGGAACGGGCCGCGCCCATATTGTGCGGGCCGCACTGGAATCCATCGCTTATCAGTCGGCAGATCTCGTGCAGGCCATGGCGGAGGATTGCGGCCAGAAGCCGCTTGAACTGCGTGTGGACGGCGGAGCGAGCGCCAATCAGTTCCTGATGCAATTTCAATCCGACGTGCTGGGATGCCGGGTCATCCGCCCGGCGGTCATCGAGACGACGGCGCTGGGAGCGGCCCTGCTGGCGGGTCTTGCCACAGGCGTCTGGAAGGATATGGATGAGATCCGCCGCGTATGGCAAATGGATATGAGCTTTTCGCCGCAAATGAGCGAGCAGCAGCGTACTTTGGTGCTGCGCGGCTGGCACAGGGCGGTCAGACGCAGCATGCGCTGGGCCAGTGATGAGGGGCAGGACTGATGCGGATTTCTGGGGTTATTCGCAGCGCAGAGTGTGAATTCAGTAGTGCAACGGCATGATCCGGGGTGCTCTGCAGATTGCTGTTCAGCACTATTGAACAAACCGTGATTCAAGACAACCTTATACAAACGCGGGTGAACGGCCATACGGGCTGGGTTCACCCGCGTTTGTGTTGCGCGAAAAAGATGAAAAATATTGCTTAAATGTGAAATTTTGTTGCATCGCATTCGTCATACAGATAGAGGGTTACAAAAGCATGTGTATATTCATTTTGCCAAGAAGGAGGAACACGGGATGAATCGGTTCATGAAATGTCGGCTGGGCGCTATACTTTTCCTGCTCATGTGGCTCGTTGCAGCGTGCGGCCTGGCGCAGGAGGGGAGCGTTCATCTGCAAGTGGAAGCCGGTTATGATGGCACGATCATATTCGGCGGGATTGTGCCGCTGCGGGTGACGCTGAGCAACGAAGGAGATCAGACGGTGTCAGGCAATCTGTGCACCGATGTGCGGAAGGATGAGCTGAGTTTTGACCGCCAGCAACTTCCGGTGGAGATTGCCCCGGGCGAGACGAAGGAAATTGTGCTGGAAACGCTGCCCATGCACATCCAGCAGACGTTCCGCGTCTGGCTGGAGCAAGATGGGGTGGAATTGGTATGGAGCGTTGATGAGGCAGAAAACGTCGTGGAGACACAGGCGCTGGCCATGGGTGTGCTCAGCAAGGATGGCGTTCTGGCCTCTGCGCTTGCCGTGCGCAGCGGCAGGGACGTGCTCGGGCGCGAAGAGGTGATCACCCCGATTGCACTGGACGAGCAGAGCTTTCCGACGCATATCCGGCAGGCCAGAGCGTTTGACGTGCTGGTGATTGATCAGTTTGACGTGGCAAATTTGGGGGATGATCAGCAGCTGACGCTTGAAACGTGGCTCAGAGAGGGCGGTATTGTATTGCTGGGCACCGGTAGTAGCCGTGAAAACTCCCTGGACTGGTTTGCGGCGCACACGGGCGTAAAGGCTTCGGAACAGCCGGTCAAGGCGGATGTGCTGGGCGCTATCATGGACTATGTGAAGGTATCGGGCAGATCTGGCGCTGTCATGCTCACCGATACACGGCCGCTCACAGGAGGAACCGCGCTGGCTATCGACGAGGGGAACACGATGCTTGCGAGCAGCCCCGTGGACGAAGGCCTGGTGCTGACTTGCGCGGCCAGCCTGTCTAGCCACACACTGCTCAATGCGGCGCAGGCGGATGCAATCTGGCAGCGCACGCTGATTCAGGCGGATGCGAAGCGGTATAACGATCTGTTTCAGTGGGATAACGTCAGCAATGCGCAGTACGACAAATCGCTGATGCTCAATACGCAGATTCAAGATAAAATGGGCATTCTGCCCGCCGCATGGCTGCTGGCGGCCTATGTGCTCGTGGCGGGATTCGGGCTGTATATCGTGCTCAGGAAGCGTGACCGCAGTAAGCAGCTGTGGCTGGCGATCCCGGCAGCCTCTCTGATCGCCGTGGGCGCGATGGGGGTGCTGGGGAAATCCATGGGCATGAATACCCCTTCCGTATCGTCCATGCACATCACGCATTATGATGAGGATGGCACCGTCGCCACAGAGGAACAGGCGCATATCGGCTATGCCGGTCAGGAACGGATGGTGATCTCTGCCGCGGGCGATGAGCCGATAGAGCGCTACGAAAGCGGATATTTCTATGCATACAGCACAGAAGAGCCGGATATGCGCATGCGTGATCGCGTCACGCTGGGTGACCACCCGTCTTTGGAGCTGGATTGTGGGGCTACGTGGCTCACGCGCGATCTGGTGATCAGAAGCAACCGTTTCCCGCAGGGCAATGTGGAAGCTACGACATATATGGAAGAGGACGGTCTGCATGCCGAGATTACGAACAACACGGATGTGCTGCTGGAGGATGCCATTCTGATGACCAGCCTGGGTTTTGCTAACCTAGGGGAGATCCCGGCAGGCGGCGTGGTAAGTGTGACAATGCCGCGTGCGGAGGAGGTCAGCTTTGATGCATATGGCCAAGAGCTCATTTTGCCCGCGGAAACGCTGCACTATCCCGCAGAGCTCTACCGGGTAAGCAACGCCTGTGTCGACGCATTGGGTGCATCGGGGGAGAGCGACACCTATCAGGAGACAATGCTTTTGAACCGCCTGAATTTGGTGAATGGGGGTTCCCAGGGCATCAGGTGCACGTTGGTTGCACTGACACCGGATGTGCCCTGTACGCAGCTCCTTGTCAACGGTGAGCCGGTTAAAAGGAGCGTGGAGACGAGCGTTTTGATCAAAGAGATCCCCTTTGAGTCGGTTTCGCCTAACGGGTATATCTATCTGGATCAGACCGTGTTTGAGCCGTACCGTGCGCAGCTGGATGAGGACGGTACGCCTCACCTGAGCGAGAAACTGACGCAGACGGGAATCGACATCGAAGGTATCGCATGCTTTGGCTATGATCTTTCCGGAATGCAGGGCGAGATCGAGCAGATCCGCGTGCTGGGCGAAGTATACGGGATGTATGACGCAGAGAGTACCGTGACGCTGGAAGTGTACAGCCATGAAAAAGATGCCTGGCTGGCGCTTGACGATGTGATGCGCACGACCATCGTGGGCAGCTTTGTAAAGGGCGCCATCAGCGAGGAGGGAACGCTGTTTTTGCGGTACCGGGTGGCTGAGGAAGTCAAAGGCACGCAAGGCGTGGCGCCGGCAATCGTCGTGGAAGGGAGGAAATGAGCGTGATCTGTCTGAACAAGCTGACCAAGCGATATGGGAAAACGCTCGCGCTTGATGGGCTGGATCTGACCATCGGAGAGGGCGAGGTGCACGGGTTTGTCGGCCCTAATGGCGCAGGCAAGACGACGGCCATGCGCATTCTGGCCACGCTGCTGCGCCCGACATCGGGCGACGCGCTGGTGGATGGCATAAGCGTCACCGCCAGCCCGCGCGAGGCGCGCGCACGGGTGGGCTACATGCCCGACTTCTTTGGCGTGTATGACAATCTGAAGGCCTGGGAGTACCTCGATTTTTACGCGGGGTGTACGGGTATGGCGGCCAAAGCGCGCCGCACGCGCATCGATGAACTGCTTGAGCTGACGGCACTGGCACAAAAGCGGGAAGCGTATGTGGACAATCTCTCCCGTGGCATGAAACAAAGGTTGTGTCTGGCGCGCGCGCTGATGCACAACCCCAAACTGCTGATCTTGGATGAACCGGCCTCCGGCATGGACCCGCGCGCACGGGCAGAGATGCGGGATATTCTCAAGAATGTGAGCGACATGGGCAAGACCGTGCTGATTTCCTCGCACATTCTGCCAGAACTGGCCCAGATGTGTGACCATATGACCATATTGGAGCGGGGACATTCGGTATTCAGCGGCACGGTAGAAGCGCTGGAACGGAAAATGAATGCGAACGCGACGCTTGTGATACGCCTCTTCGAAACGGTGGAGGCAGAGCGCATCGAGCAGATGAAAGCGAAGATTCAGGCGCTTTATGGCGTACAGCCCGAAGCTGCGCAGGAAAACGCCTGGCGCCTCGAAGCGCCGGAAGATGCGGCGCTGGATGCGCAGGCGCTCGGTGCGCTCATCGCACTGGGCTTGCCGGTTTGCGATTTTCACAGGGAGCATGCCACGCTCGAACGGGTATTCATGGAGGTGACGCACGATGATCAATCCGATCTTTGAGTCCGGTGCCCGCAGACGGATGCGAACAGTCAGGACCCCCGTGATCCTCACGGCGTATATGGCGGCGCTGCTTGTATTTTCACTGTGTATGCTCACCGACTTCATGGGGCAGGGCATCCGCGTGGCGACCATGCGCCTGAGCACGGAGTGGACGATTTGGGCGACGGCTTTCCAGTTCTTCCTGATTGCCCTGGTTGCGCCGGCGCTTGGAGCGGGCTGCATTGCGGGTGAGCGAGAGAGGCAGACGTTTGATCTGCTGCTGGTAACGGGTGTAGGCACGCGCAAAATTGTGCTGGGCAAGCTGATGGAAAACTATCTGTTTCTGCTGCTGCTGATCTTCAGCGGCTTGCCGGTGCTCATGCTTGCCAACATGACCGGGGGATACCGCGTTGTGGATCTGCTGGTGATCCTGCTGTATCTGGCGGTCATCGCGCTGGCTGCATTGGCTGTGGGCATGGTCATGTCAGTGCTCTTCCGGCGCTCGCTCACGGCGATCATTGCCGCATATCTTGCCATCTTTGCCATCGGAGGCGGGACCTGGGCACTGGCGCTGCGCGGCCCGCTTGCCGCCCAGTATACCTATGAGTTTATCGACAGCCTGTCGCTGATGGACCCCGGGGAGCTGCTCTTTTCGCTTCCGGTGACAATCTACCTGTGTCCGCCGGTTGCGCTTGTCATGCTGCTTGCCAGCCAAACGGGAATTCTGCACACGACGATGCACTTCACCATGCGGCTGGGAGATATTTACATGGTCGCCAGTGCCGCCGGATTTGGCAAGGTTTCCTGCGTGAGCATCGTGGCGATTCTGGCGGGCGCGCTGCTGCTGATTGTGCTGTCCATGGCGCTGTTGCACGTGCAGACCGACGTGCGAAGAAGGTAAAAGGCATCTGCACAGAAGGCGGATTGATGCAGGAAACCGGGGGGATAACCTGCACAAATCTGCCGGATCTAACAGAATATGACAGGGCGGATCGCACATATGGCGTGCGATTCGCCCTGTTTTGTCAAAGTGAAGGCTTGACATCCCTCCGGGATGGCGATAAAATATAGCTGCTACGATTTGAGGCGGTTTGCCCCGAAGTTCGTCGAAATTCCGAACTTTATGGAGGAATCAACCATGTATCAGATCCCTGTGACACTGACGGATCACCCGAAACAGAAGCCGGCGGATGATAGCAAGCTGGGTTTCGGAAAGGTCTTCTCCGACCATATGTTTATCATGGATTACGAGCTGGGGCGCGGCTGGTATGATGCCCGCGTGGTGCCCTATGGCCCGTTTACCATGGATCCCGCCTGCACGGTGTTTCACTATGCGCAGGAGATCTTTGAGGGCATGAAGTGCTACCGCCGCAAGGACGGCGGACTGCAGCTCTTCCGCCCGCGCGACAACTTTGAACGAATGAACCGCTCTGCCACGCGCATGGGAATGCCTACCATCGACGTGGAGCAGGCGCTTGCCGGCCTGCTTGCCCTGCTCAAGGCGGATGCGGACTGGGTGCCGTCTACGCCCGGCACGTCGCTGTATATCCGTCCGACCATGATCGCTACCGATGTTATGCTGGGCGTTCATGCGTCGCACACCTACCGTTTCTTCATCATCTGTTCGCCGTCCGGCGCGTACTACGCCAAGGGTCTGGCGCCCGTGGGCATCTATGTGGAGCCGGAACTGGTGCGCGCGGTCAAGGGCGGTGTGGGCTTCACCAAGACGGGCGGCAACTACGCGGCGTCCATTCTGGCGGGCGACATCGCCGAGAAGAACGGTTATGAGCAGGTGCTCTGGCTGGATGGCAAGGAGAACAAGTACATCGAGGAAGTGGGCTCGATGAACATGTTCTTCAAGTTCCGCGATGCGCTGGTCACGCCGCCGCTGCTGGGCTCCATTCTGGGCGGCATCACGCGTGATTCCATCATCAAGCTGGCCCGCCACATGGGCGTGCCGGTGGATGAGCGCCGCATCACGGTGCAGGATGTGTTTGATGCCTCGCAGAGAGGGGAGCTTGAAGAGGCGTTTGGTTCCGGTACGGCGGCGGTGGTTTCGCCTGTCGGGCGGCTTGCATGGAAGGGACAGGAGATCCTCATCTCCGACGGCAAGATTGGCCCGCTCACCCAGAAGTTCTACGATACGCTGACCGGCATCCAGTATGGCGAGCTTGAAGATCCGTTCGGCTGGGTGCTCCGTATTGACTGAAATCCGCTTTCGGGGATACAGCCGCTGTGGCGCGTCTGACTTGCTTGAAATCAAACGATTCCAAAGATAAGCGCATGAAAATGGCACCCATGGGTTCACGGGTGCCATTGCTATGTGTTGGATGATTTGCAAAAATGAGGAAATGGGCGGGTGCTGCATTGCATACCGCGCGGATCGCAGGGGGATCGTGTAGAGATGTTCAGACAGGAAGAAGTGTTCGTAGGCGGGTGGCATGAAAAGACGATCGAGTCCATGCTCAGGCGCCGCTTTGAGCAGAGTGTCAGCCAGCTTCCACCGTTGGGAGCGGGCAGGCTGGAGGCGCTGGCACCGACCGCGTTTGAGCGCAAGCTCGAGCAGTGCTGGCAGGATATCCCTCGCAAGCCAATGCGCAGCCAGCAGGTTTCACAGGTCTGGCAATGCGTGCTGGGCTCCGTCCGCGAACATGCAGACTGTCTTTCCCGGGAGGAGCATGAGCTCGTCGAGCGGGCGCTGATTCTCGGTGGAAGCGCGCAGATTGAGGACGCGCTGGAGCTGGAAGCGGCCCGCGCATTGTCGCTGCGGCTGTGGGCGAGCGTCGGGCTGGTATCGGGCAAGCCGTATATCGAATTGGAGACACCCATCGTGCGGCCTGTGGCCAAAGCCTTCGCGCGGTCGGAACACGAGAAAATCCGTCAGCGGTTTGACGCCTTCCACGAATACCTGACGGGGACGCTCTATCGCCTGGGGGCAATGGATGACCGGCAACCGCAGCAGCTTATTTTGCGTGAGGTGCTGATGGGCAGCCAGGAGGATGAGCAACTCATGCAACTGGCGCGGCGTTACCTGTGGGCAAGTTATGACTGCGTGGATTATCAGGGCGGCGTGATGCTAGTGCACCCGGCACTCGCAGATCCTTATCACCTCATCCGCACGGGACGGCGCAGGCCCGGCATGCTTGCCCTGCCGGACAGCGATGTGCATATCCGAATGGACATTCTGCCTGAAGAGATTCCGCTTCAACAGGAGCTGGAGCGGGCGATCAGTGGCGCGCTGCGCGAAGGACACACAGCGCAGGATGTGGCACGCACGCTGCGCTTCCTGTGCAAGCAGGGCGCGCCGCTCGCTGCGATGGAAGAGGTGCTTCAGGAATCGCTCATCGTGCTGGTCTCTCCCTCGGTGCGTGGAGCGCTGGCCAACATGTACTACATGACCCCAAAGTGGATTGAGTGTGCGGAGTGTGCGGCGCTTCAATGAGCGGCACAGATAGGACATCAACCAGTACGAACGAGGAACGGAGGAGAGCGCCGTGCGTTTTGTGGTGGAGGCAGGGCAGGATGGAATGATGCTCCTTCGGCTGCTTGCTCAGATGGCGCCAGATCTGCCGCAGTGGGCCTTGCGCGATGCGCTGCGCAAGCGCGATGTGCGTGTAGATGGAGAGCGCGTGGGCAGCGATGTGCGCGTGCGGGAAGGCCAGGAGATCCGGGCGTATTTTCCCAAAGCGGCGTTGGAAAGGCAAGCGGAAGCACGGCCTGATCTGCCCATCGTCTATGAAGATGAACACATTCTGCTTGTGAACAAGCCTCAGGGGCTGCCTTCGCAGAATGAAGACAGGCCTACCGCGGGAGACAGCGCACTGACACGCGCAATTGCATACCGAAGGTCGGTTGGCGATCAAACAGACTGCGTTCGGTTATGTCACCGGCTAGACGTACAAACCGGCGGTCTGCTTCTGTTTACCAAGGATGACGATGCCTATGAGGCGGCCATACAGGCTTTTTCCGAGCGCACACTGGATAAGTTTTATACCTGCCGGGTCAAAGGGTGTCCAGCAAAGCGCGAAGCCGTTTTGCATGCCTACCTGCGCAAGGATGCACAGATTGCGCGCGTGAGTGTCACCGATTACCCGGCGCGCGGCGCTCAGGAAATCGTAACCGGCTATCGCGTGCTGGAAACCGGCGACTTTGCCCGGCTTGAGGTGAAGCTGATGACAGGCCGCACGCATCAGATCCGCGCGCATCTGGCGCACATCGGCCACCCGATTCTCGGGGACGACAAGTATGGCGACCGCGCGCTCAACCGCGAGCTGGGGTTACGGCGCCAGCAGCTTTGGGCTACACGACTGGTCTTTCACGCGGGTGGTGCGCTGGCCTACCTGGACGGGCGCAGCTTTGAGGTGCTTTGTCCGTTCTAAGAGGCGTATTTTATACTGTTTTTCCCGCATCGGCGGGCACCAAAGAGGGGTGTACACATGAAGCGCATTCGATTGATTGCCCTGGATATGGATGGCACGCTCCTGGCAAGCGATCACCATACGGTGCCGCAGGAGAACATCGACGCCATCCGGCTTGCGGATGCATCCGGCATCCGCGTGTGCATCTGCACCGGGCGAATGCTGGAAGATGCATCGGATTTTGCCCGGCGGCTGGGGCTTCCCTGTTTGCTGATCGCTTGCAACGGCACGCGCGGAAGCGATGGAACGGTGCCTGGGCACCCCGTTTGGCTGCGGCTGAATTTTACCAAACAGGATGCATTGCGGGTGATTGATGCGCTGCTGCCCTTTGGGCTCATCATTCACGCGCTGGAAGATGGCCAGGTGAGCTCCACCGGCACCGATGCGGAAAAACCCTACCACCTTGTGCGCCGTGGGCTGGTGGAGGGGCGCTATGGCGAGCCGGCGCTGCGCGCTGCCGCGGACCGGGGCATCATGAAGTTTTTCATTACGGCAGACGGCGGTTCCGGCAGGGCGGAGGATGCGCGCATTGACGCTGCGCGACGCGCGCTGCAAGAGGCCGTGCCGCACCTGCTTGTGACCAGATCTGCTCCGGGGAACATCGAGGTCATGCCGGCCGGTGCGGGAAAAGGCGCGGCGCTGAGCCGTCTCTCTTCCCGCCTTGGGCTTGAGCGTGAGGCGGTGATGGCCATGGGTGATGCGCAGAACGACCTGAGCATGCTTGAATATGCCTACCACAGTGTCGCCATGGCAAACGCCTGCCCGGAGGTGAAGGCGGTCTGCCGGTATCAGACGGCAAACAACGACGATGCCGGCGTCGCCGCGATGATCCGCCGCGTGCTGGATGATCAAAACCAGTAAATAGGAAAGCGCCCCTCATCTGCTGCCGCAAGGGCATGGGATGAGGGGCGCTTTGTCTCAGGCTTCTTCCGGCCAGGGATAGTAGAGCGTGCCATCGGGCAGCGTTTCCACCCGGCCATCGCATACGCGCGTGATCTCTGCAAGCAGGTGTGCCTCGTCTTCGCAGCGAACCATCAGCGTACAAACGACGCTGGTGCCAAACTCTGTGCCCAGCACCAGGCATGGCGCGCTGCGCAAAAAGTGCTCAAGCCTCTGCCAGGTGGAATAATCCACCTCCAGCATGTGGCGCGCGCTTTTGCGCATAACCACGATGCCGGCGGCGTCAAGCGCCGTCTTGCTGCCCTGAGCATAGGCCCGCACAAGCCCGCCAGCACCCAGCAGCACACCGCCGAAATACCGCGTGACGACCACCGCGCAATCGACCACACCGCGTGCTTTCATCACCTCGATGATCGGCAATCCGGCGGTTCCGCCGGGCTCGCCGTCGTCGCTGTATCGCATGATGCCCGCATTGCGGCCGATGATATAGGCATAGCAGTTGTGCGTGGCGTCCCGGTGCTGCTGACGGATGCGAGAGAGGAAGGCAAGCGCTTCCTCCTCACTTTGGCAGGGGCAGCCGTGCCCGATGAAGCGGGACTTTTGAATGATGAATTCCGCGCAGTTTTCCGCGCGCAGGGTCTTATACGCGAGCAGATCGGCCATGGTTGTATGGTGCCCCCGACGTCACTTGAGCACGAGACGGTGGAACTTCTTCTTGCCGCTGCGCAGCATCACGCCGTCGGTGCCAAACTGCTCGGCGGTCAAAAGCGCGTTGACATCCGTCACCTTTTCCTCGTTGACGCTCACGCCGCCGCCCTGGATCAGCCTGCGCGCAGCGGAGTTTGACGGCGCAAGGCCGCACAGTGCGAGCATGGAGGTCACGCGCGCATCCCGCGCAAGGTCCTCTGCCGTGATTTCGGTCGTCGGGATGGAGCCGCTCAGCGCAGCGCCGCCAAAGAGGGAAGCAGCCGCTTCCTGTGCCTTCTGCGCTTCCTCCTCGCCGTGCACCAGCTTGGTGACCTCGTAGGCGAGCACTTTCTTGGCCTCGTTGATCTGGCTGTCCCGCAGCGCACCCAGACGGCGCACCTCGTCCATCGGCAGGAAGGTGAGCAGACCCAGGCACTTTTCCACGTCCTGGTCG
>DVJV01000215.1 GCA_018716525.1 Candidatus Ventricola gallistercoris | reverse complement strand
CCCGGGAGTTTTGCTCTCGCGCTGACAGCTTTGGTATTATATCGCAGATAGAAGCCATCTGTCAAGGGGTCTTTCGCACTTTTTTCCATTTCTTTTGCAAAAGTGTGAAGACCGGTGAAACCTGCCTTTCCAACCGTTGACATCGCGCTTGGCCGATGGTATAATACCATATCATGCGCTCGTAGCTCAGTTGGATAGAGCGTCAGACTCCGACTCTGAAGGCCGCACGTTCGAATCGTGTCGGGCGCACCAGTAAACCTCCGGTTTTAAAGCCGGAGGTTTTTCTGTATTTCTCTGTGTCTGCGGCAAGCTTTTGCCGGTCACAGCCAGGCTTTTTTCAGCACCCTGAGGCCCTCACGGATGGCTTCCTCATCCATCCCCGCGAAGCCCAGAAGCACCACGCGCTCGCTTTGCGCATCCGGGGGCATCACGCTGTAATCGCACAATCGCGTCAGGCGCACGCCAGCCTGCGCGGCCAGCGGCAGCAGCTCCTGCGCGGGCACGCGTCCCGCTACATTCAGCAGCGCATACAGCCCCGCACTGCACGGCGCGACCTCTCCCAGCGCTTTCGCTTCCTCGGTCAGCGTCTGAAGGCGCGCACGGTACACCACCCGCATCCGCGCAATGTGCCGCTCCAGATAGCTGCCTGCAATGAACTTGCAGAGCGTCTCCTGCTCAAACCCCGGCACGCTGCACGCCGCATGCATGGCCCGGTAACGCGCGATCAGCTCCATTGGCAGCACCATGAAGCTCATGCGAAGCCCAGACGCCAGCGTGCGGGCAAACGTATTCATATAGATGACGCGTCCACCGCCCTCCATCGCGCGCAGAGCGGGACGGCTCACACCGGCAAACCGGAATTCGCTGTCAAAATCATCTTCCAGAATATAGGCCCCCGTCTCGCGCGACCAGCGCAACAGGGCCGCACGCTGTGCGTCGTTCATCTCTGCGCCCGTCGGAAATTGCCGCGAAGGGGTGACATATGCCGCGCCGGCGCCACTTGCATACAGCGCACGCACGTCAATAGCGCCGCCCAAGAGCGGCGTAGGGGCAATGCGCGCGCCGCTGGCCACCAGCATCCGCCGCACGCGCGAATAGCCCGGGTCCTCCACCGCGAACAACCGTTCACGCCCGATCAGGGCAACCAGCACCGTCACCAGCACATCGGTACCCGCGCCGACCACGATGGCATCCGGCTGCACGTCTAGCCCGTGCAGGCGGTGGAGCATCCCTGCGATCTCCTGCCGCAGCCCGGCCGAACCCTGCGGATCGCCTGAAAGCAGCAGATCCCGGCTCTGCTCGCTGAGCACCTCGCGCATGAGGCGCGCCCACGTCGCATAGGGGAAGTGCGCCGCATCGGCTGCGCCCGTGCCAAAGTCCCACCGGATGGGCACGACGGTTTCCCTGTGTGGCGTCTGTGCCGTCTCCACCTGCTCGCAGACATAAACGCCGCTGCGCGGACGGCTCTCGCAGATGCCTTCGCTGGTCAGCCGCCCATAGGCAGCCTCCACCGTCGCCGTGCTCACGTGCAAGTGCGCGGCCAGCTCCCGTTTGGACGGCATACGCGCCCCGGGGCGCAATCCACCGCGCACGATCTCTGCCTTGAGCGCTGAATAAAGCTGATCACACAGCGTTGTGCGGCTGTGTGGATCGAGCGTGCAGGTGAACACTGCGATTCCTCCTCTTTTAAAACTGTCTTCCGGCACCCGGCCTTATGCGATCCGCTTCTTTATGTAAGCCCTTTTCATTTGCATAGGCAAAGTGGTAAGGAGCACTTTTCTCCAGCGCGGTTCTTCCCTTTGCGCTTCGCATGCAAAAACGCCGGCTGCCCCTGAGTCTCTTTCCTGCTTCGCGGTCACGGATCGCTTTCATGTGAAAATCGGCTCACGTTTCCACCGCGCAGTGCGCCCACTCTCGCACCTTATCCCATGCCACGTAAACGCCTGCACCGTGTGTGCAGAATACGCTGCCCGGAGGATTTTGCTCGTCCGCCAGGGGAGCATACCCCATCTCTGCAACAATGCTCTGCTGATCCTTGCACGGCTCATAGCGCAAAAAGCCCGAGGCGATGCGCCCGTGCCCGCGCGTGGACGCGGCAAACCGGGAAGGGTAATCCCAAAACGATGCCGCGGTACACGTTCCGGCGATCGTCACCTCGTCCCCCTCATAGAGCGGCGCATCCAGCGACGCACCCAGCCGCAACAATTCGCCCGTCACCCGGCTGGCCGCTTCCTGTGGCAGGCTTGCCTCGAAGTGCACGACGGGCTCCAGCAGCACATTGTCCGCCTGCATCAGCGCATTGCGGATGGCGCGGTATGTCGCCTCCCGAAAATCGCCGCCCTCCGTGTGCTTGAGGTGCGAACGCCCGGCGATCAGGGTGACGCGCACATCGGTCAGGGGGCTTCCGGTAAGCACGCCCGGGTGTTCCCGCTCCAGCACGTGCGTGCCGATGAGCCTCTGCCAGTTGACATCCAGCGAATTGGGCGCGCAGGCCGCCTCAAACGTCACGCCGCTGCCAGGTTTCCCCGGCTCAATGCGCAGCCAGACCTCCGCATAGTGCCTGAGCGGTTCATAGTGCCCGATGCCGATGACAGGCGCTGCCACCGTCTCCCGGTAGAGCACCTGAGGCGGCATGAAGCGCACCTCATCGCCAAACCGCTCTTCCAGCAAGCTGCCCAGCACCTCAATCTGCACCGCACCCATGATGCCCACGCTCGCCCCGCGGGGCGTCGGGTGCACGCTCAAAAGCGGGTCTTCTTCCTCCAGCTCGCGCAGATGGGCCACCAGCGTCTGCCGCTCCAGCGGCGGCGCCCCCTCGATTTCCACGCTCATCAGCGGCACAAGCGTCTGCCCTGTCGTGCCGCAGTTTGCGCCAATGCGCTCGCCCGGCCGGGCGTCGATGCCCGCCAGAAGCCCCGTCTGTCCCGCATGAAGCTCGGACAGCGGCGAGATCTTCCCCCCCTGCGCACTGCACAGCGCGCTGACCTTTTGCACGCCGCACACGGTCTGCACCATATCGCGCGAGGACAGATGGCCCGCTGTCGCGCGCACATAGCTGTAACGCACGCTGCCCAGCCTGCGCACCCGGTAGACCTGCGCGGCAAACGCATCGCCTTCATGCGACGCCCAGTCTGTCCGGCACAGCGCGGCGATGGCGCGCAGCAGCGCATCCACCCCCTCATCCAGCAGCGCGCTTCCCGCCAGCACGGGATACAGATTGCCCGCCGCAAATGCGCGGCGCGCGCCCGCCAGATATTCCTCGCGGGAGGCATCGCCTTCAAAGTGGCGCTCGAGCAGCGCTTCATCGCGCGCGGCCAGCTCCTCGCGCAGCGCGTCTGTCTCCGCGCCCGTCATCAGCACGCAGTCCCCGCTCAGGAGCCTGTGCATCTGCGCCATCGTGCGATCCACGTCCGCCCCTTCGCGGTCCGTCTTGTTCAAAAAGATCAGCGCCGGAATCCGCCTGGCGCGCAGCATGCGAAACAGCGTCACCGTGTGGCTCTGCACGCCCTCTGCGCAGGAGACGACCAGCAGCGCCGCATCGAGCACCGACAGCGCGCGCTCCGCCTCGCCGGAAAAGTCGACATGGCCCGGCGTGTCCATGAGCGTGACCTCGAGCGGCTCGCCTTCCTCCGTGCCGAGGGAAAAGCCCGCCTGTTCACAAAAGATCGTGATGCCCCGCGCGCGCTCCAGGCGGCTGGCATCCATGAACGCGTCGCCATGATCCACCCGGCCGCACCGCCGGATGACCCCAGCATGACAGAGCATCTGCTCGCACAGCGTCGTCTTGCCGGCATCCACATGGGCCATGACTCCCAGCGTCAGATACACGTCTCATCCCTCCATGTACAAAACAGGCTCCCGCAAGGAAGCATTTTCCCGCCGGGAACCTGTTTATGCAAAATACGACAGCGCCACCGCTTCATCCCCGCCATAAAGCACGGCGAGCAGCGTCAGCCCGCACGCAGGGGCGGTGTACCCCAGCTCGAGCCGGTCGCCCGTTTCCAGCGCGCGCGCCATTGCCCCCGGCGCACGGCGTCCGGCGCCGACCTCCGCCAGCGTGCCGGCGATGATGCGCACCATGTTGTACAAAAAGCCATCCCCCAGCACGGTCAGCACCACATCCTCGCCGCGACGCGTCACCTCAATGCGGTACAATGTGCGCACCGTGCTCCTGGCCACGCTGCCGCTGGCCGCAAAGGCTGCAAAGTCGTGCGTGCCCACCAGGCTCTGCGCCTCCCTGTGCATGAGCGGCACATCCAGCGGGAACGGCACGTGCGCGCGGTACTGCCGCCCGATGGCGCACATGTGCCTCGCGTTGCAAAACACATAGCGGTACACCTTGCCCCGGGCCGCATAGCGCGCGTGGAACCCTTCCGCTGCCAGGCCGCTTTCGCGCACGCGGATGTCCGGCGGGAGCATCGTGTTGAGCGCAAAGCTCACCTTCTCCGGCGGAATGCGGCTGGCGCTGTCAAAATGCGCGCACAGCCCCAGCGCGTGCACGCCCGCATCCGTGCGGCTCGAGCCGGTGACGGCGATCCGCTCACCCGTCAGGCGGCAAAGCGCCTCTTCCAGCGTCTGCTGCACGCTCGGGCCGTTGATCTGCCGCTGCCAGCCGCTGTATGCCGTTCCATCGTACTCGACGGTCAGCTTGAAGCGGCGCATACCCTCAGGCGGATGATCCGCTTCACTCGGCCTGTGGCGGCTCACCAGATGCAGATCATCCAAGCAGCCGTCCCTCCGCAAAGATCACCATCAGGAACGCCGCCATCGCCACCACGGCATAGGCGTCCAGGCGCGTATAGCGCAGCTCACGCAGCCTTGTGCGGTGATCGCCGCCCCGGTAGCAGCGCGCCTCCATGGCCATGGCCAGGTCGTTTGCGCGCCGGAAGGAGCTGACAAACAGCGGCACCAGCAGCGGGATCATGGCCTTGGCCCGCGCGATGAGGTTGCCCGTTTCAAAGTCGGCGCCGCGCGCCATCTGCGCTTTTTGGATCTTGTCCGTTTCCTCCAGCAGCAGGGGGATAAAGCGCAGGGCGATGGTCATCATCATCGCCAGCTCATGGGCGGGGAAGCGGAAGCGCTGAAGCGGGTGCATGAGCCGCTCCAGGCCGTCGGTAAGCTGCACTGGGCTCGTGGTCAGCGTGAGCACGGATGTGCCCATGACCAGGAAGACCAGCCTGAGCGCAAAGTACGTCGCATAGGAGAGCGCCTCCGCCGTCAGCGTGAAAAAGCCGAGGCTGAGCAGCACCGTCTCGCCCTTTGCAAAGAACAGGTTCAGCACAAACGTGAAGATCAGAATGAACCGCAGCGGCTTGATGCCCTTGACCAGGTATGAAAACCGGATGCCGGAAATGCGCACCACGATGTAGAGAAACAGCAGCGAAATCAGGTATCCCAGCAGGTTGCTCACCATGAACACGCCCACGATGTAGACGATCGTCAGGATGAGCTTCATGCGCGGGTCCATGCGGTGGATTGCAGAATCGCCAGGGAAAAACTGGCCCAGCGTGATGTCGTTAAGCATGGCGCTTCCCCTTTCCCACGGCAGCTGCAATCGCCGCGCGCAGCTCCTCCATCTGATACACGCCCTGCGGGATATCAAGCCCCCGCTCGCGCAGCCTCTCAGCCAGTTCCACGGCCTGCGGCACATCCAGCCCGATGGCGCGCAGCTCTTCGCCGCGGGCAAAGACCTCCCGCGGCGTGCCATCCATCGCCACGCGGCCATGGTTCATCACGATCACGCGCCCGGCCAGGGAGGCCACATCATCCATCGAGTGGCTCACCATCACGATCGTCGCGCCGGACTCCCGGTGCAGCGCGCGGATCAGCCCCAGTATCTCCTCGCGGCCGCGCGGGTCCAGCCCCGCGCAGGGCTCGTCGAGCACCAGCACCTGCGGCTCCATGGCCAGCACGCCCGCAATCGCCACGCGCCGCATCTGTCCGCCCGAGAGCTCAAAGACCGACCGGTCGTGAATGGCATCGTAGTCAATCGCCACGCGCCGCATCGCCTCGCGCACCCGGCGGTCGATCTCCGCCGCGTCAAGCCCCAGGTTCTTGGGGCCAAAGGCGATGTCCTTTTCCACCGTCTCCTCAAAGAGCTGGTTTTCGGGGTACTGGAACACCAGCCCCACCTTCCGGCGGATCGCGCGCTTGTCCGTCGCCTTGTCCGAAAGATCGAGCCCATCCACGAGAATGCGCCCGCTGGTGGGTTTGAGCAAGCCGTTTAAGTGCTGCACCAGCGTCGATTTGCCGCTGCCCGTGTGCCCGATCAGCCCCACAAACTCGCCATCCTCGATGGTCAGCGAGATGTCGTGCAGCGCGTGCGTCTCATACGGTCCGCCGGACATGTACACGTAATTCACATTTTCGATGACAAGCGACATACTTCCTCCACCATCTCATCCACTGTGAGCACATCCTCGCGGATAGAAAGCCCATCCGCGCGCAGCATATGCGCCAGATCGGTCATCGGCGGCACATCCAGCCCCAGCGCGCGCACCCGCTCCACCTGCCTAAACACCTCGCGCGGCGTGCCGCTCATGGCGATCTTGCCCTCGTCCATGACGATCACATAGTCCGCCGTCGCCGCCTCGGCCATGTAGTGCGTGATGATCACCACGCTGATGCCCTCTTCTTCGTTGAGGCGGTGGACGGTGTTCATCACTTCCTGGCGGCCGCTGGGATCAAGCATCGCCGTGGATTCATCCAGGATGATCACGTCCGGCTTCATCGCCAGCACGCCGGCGATCGCCACCCGTTGCTTCTGTCCGCCCGAGAGCATGTGCGGCGCTTTCTTGGCAAACGCGCTCATGTTCACCGCGCGCAGCGCCTCATCGATGCGCACGCGGATTTCCGCCGGCGGCACGCCGTTGTTTTCAAGGCCAAAGGCCACGTCCTCTTCCACGACGGTCGCCACGATCTGGTTGTCGGGGTTTTGGAAGACCATGCCCGCGTGCTGGCGGATGTCAAAGACCAAATCGTCATCGCGCGTATCCAGCCCGCAGACCCACACCGTGCCATCCGTCGGGACGTACAGGGCGTTGAAAAGCTTGGCCAGCGTCGATTTGCCGCTTCCGTTGTGCCCCAATATCGCCAGAAATTCCCCGCGCTTGACGCGCATGGACACATCGTCCACGGCGTTTTTCTTTGCTTCCGGGTAGGTGTACACCAGGTTGCTGGCGATGATCCTGTTTTCCTCAAGGTTTGCCAATGTCCGATTCCTCCATATGCAGCAAATCCAACACAAAATACGGCGCCCAAAACGGTTTTCGGGCGCCGCACACATCTTAGCTGCCGTAAGCCGTCTTCTCTCATCCAGACTGTACTGTCGGTTCCGGAATCGCACCGGATCAAAGATGGCCCTGCCATCCGTCGCGGACTCTACCGCCGGTCGGGAATTCCACCCCGCCATGAAGACCGGCCGCCTTGCCGCCCCATTCCGGGCGGCATGGACGGTCAATTCAGTATATCATAAGAATGGATCATTGAAAAGGGCTTATGCGTTAAATGTGACAACCTCTTCCTCGGGCGGGTCGCAGGGCTCAACCGCCGTAACATAGAGCACCGGGCCCACGCCCTTGTACTGCTTGCGCTCCTCGGCCTGCACGCGCGCGGTGATCATCTGCCAGCTCTTGTAGGCGGGGATGGGCAGCCCGTTTGCCTTGGCAATGAAGCCCACGAAACGGATGTCCTCCGCGCAGCAGACCATGCCCATGCGGCCGGGCACGTATTCATCGGAAGCGATGTTCCGCCCGCGGTAGATGTAGCCCTTGAAGCGCACGGTCTTGCCGTCGTACTGCTCGGGGTTCTCCGATGCATCCAGGTAGAAGATGCCGAAATGCTGGTCCTCGATCTCGATGACGGGGGCATCCATATCATAGGGCGGGGGCATGCCCGCGCCGTAGTCCTCGCTGGTGCCATCCTCGTTTTCGAAGTAGAGGGCTGCCTGCGGATTCATGCTGCGCACGTTGCGGTCCCGGATGAGCTGCCGGGTCTGCTCCGTGGCACGGTTAAACACCACCATATCCGCATCGGTGATGTGCTGGAGCATCCGCTGCCCCATGTTCTTGGCATACAGATCGAACGTCTTCGCATTGACGGTCGTGATGATCTGGTAGACCTCCAGCACCTTCGGCGTGCGCTCCAGCGCCGCATCCAGATCCCACATGCCGTTCATCTCCACGATCACGCGGTCGGGATGGTGCTTGCGCACAAACGCGCGCAGCGTATCGCCATTGTACTCATCCTCGTCCTCGATGCACTCCAGGACGCTGTGGGTCTTTTTGAGCATGTCGGGCTCGTACTCCTCCATGCCCTCCTCACACTGGATGATCAGCGTGTGCTCGTCGCGCGTGAAGCCCGGGTCCTGCAGCACGCTGGCGATGAACGAGGTCTTTCCGCTCTCCAGAAAGCCCGCAAACAGATACACCGGAATAGCCATGCCGCACCTCCGATCAGGCGACGCCAAACAGGCCGGCCAGTTCCTTTTCGGACAGCTTGGAGCCGATCACGCACAGGCGGCCGGTGAAATCCGCCGGGCCCTTGCGCACGTTCTGCTCGCCGGGCGTGTAGTCAAAGTGCAGCCAGCCGCCATCCTGGCAGGGCACGATGCCCTTGGCGCGCAGCACCAGGCCAAACCGCTCTTCCTCCAGCTTGCCGAGCATCGCGCGCAGCTCCTCTTCGCCGAATGTGCGCACCGTCTCCACACCCCAGGAGGTGAACACCTCGTCGGCGTCGTGGCCGTGGTGATGGTGGTGCCCGCAGCCGCACTCATGGTCATGCTCGTGATCATGCTCGTCATGATGATGCTCATGATCGTGCTCGTCATGATGATGGTGCTCGTGCTCATCGTGATGGTGGTCATGGTCGTGATCATCGTGGCAATGGTCGTGATCATGCTCATCATGATGATGGTGCTCATGCTCGTGCTCGTCGTGGTCATCCTCGTCGTGATGATGGCCGCAGCTGCACACGCCGTGCTCGTCGTAGTGGTGCTCATGATGCTCCGCCATGACCGTAGCGAGCATCTCCTCGGCGAGGCTGTGGTCCTTCTGCATGGCCGAGAGGATCTGGTTTCCGCTGAGCTCATCCCACGGCGTGGTGATGATGCGCGCCTTTTCATTGTGCTCGCGCAGCAGCGCAACCACGGCCTCGAGCTTCTCCTGGGAAAGATTCTGCGTGCGCGAGAGCAGGATGGTGCCTGCGTACTCGATCTGGTTGAGGAAGAACTCACCGAAGTTTTTGATGTACATGCGGCACTTGGTGGCATCGGCCACGGTCACAAAGCTGCCCATGCAGGCCTCGGGGATATCCTTTTCCACCCCTTCAACGGCGCGGATGACGTCGGAGAGCTTGCCCACTCCGCTCGGCTCGATCAGGATGCGATCGGGGTGATAGGTATCGATCACCTGGCGCAGCGCCTTACCGAAATCGCCCACCAGCGAGCAGCAGATGCAGCCGGAGTTCATCTCCGTGACCTGGATGCCAGCCTCCTTCATAAAGCCGCCGTCGATGCCGATCTCGCCGAATTCATTTTCGATGAGCACCACCTGCTCACCGCCAAGCGCTTCCTTGAGCAGCTTCTTGATGAGCGTGGTCTTGCCCGCGCCCAGGAAGCCGGAGAAAATATCAATCTTTGTCATGCTTTACCCTCTCCTTGGGAACCAATGAAAAAACAAACCAGCCGGAATACAGGATTCCGACTGGTTATTGTACACCGTTCGCGCGAAAAATACAAGCTATTTTCGGAAAAGCGGCCCTTAAAGTGCGGCGGTCAGCGCAGGGCGCCTCACTCCACGGTCACACTCTTGGCCAGGTTGCGCGGCTTATCCACGTCAAGGCCCTTGGCGCAGCTGATGTAGTAGGCCAGAAGCTGCAACGGCACCACGGCCAGCGATGTGGCAAACAGGGGCTCCGTCCGGGGCACGTACACGGTGAAATTGACCGTATCCTCAATGGCGTACTGCCCGTAGCTGGTCAGGCCGAAGAGCGTAGCCCCGCGGCTGCGCACCTCGACCATGTTGGAAACCTCTTTTTCAAACAGCTCCGGCTGGGTGGCAACGGCCACGACGAGCACACCATCCTCCACCAGGCTGATGGTGCCGTGCTTGAGCTCGCCGGCGGCGTACGCTTCGGAATGAATGTAGCTGATCTCCTTGAGCTTGAGGCTGCCCTCCAGGCTGATGGCGTAATCAAGCCCGCGGCCGATGAAGAACACATCCTTGCACGCGGCCATCTTGTTGGCATACCACTGCACGCGCTCCTTGTCGGAAAGCACGCGCTCGATCTGATCCGGCAGGGCGAGCATGGCCTCGATGAGCTTTTGTTCGCGCGCCTCGTCGATCTCCCCGCGCACTGCGGCCATCTTGGTAGCCAGCAGATACAGCGCCGCAAGCTGCGTGGAATACGCCTTGGTGGTGGCCACGGAGATCTCCGGGCCCGCCCAGGTATACATGACGCTGTCGGCCTCGCGGGCGATGGAAGAGCCCACCACGTTGACCACCGCCAGCGTGCGCAGCCCCCGCTCCTTGCACATGCGCAGCGCCGCCAGGCTGTCTGCCGTCTCGCCGCTTTGGCTGATGATGACCACCAGCGTTTTGCTGTCGATAATCGGGTCGCGGTAGCGCAGCTCGCTGGCCAGATCCACCTCGCAGGGCACGCGCGCCAGGCGCTCGACGATATAGCGCCCGGCCACGCCCACGTGATACGCCGAACCGCAGCCGACCAGCAGCAGGCGTGAGACGTTGCGAAGGTCTTCATCCGTCAGCGACGTCTCGCTCAGGTCGATGCTCTTTGTACCATCCTCCGCCTCGCGGATGCGCGGGGAGAGCGTGTCGCGCACAGCGCGCGGCTGCTCGTGGATTTCCTTGATCATGAAATGCTCGTAGCCGTCCTTTTCGGCCGACGCGGCATCCCACTTGATCTCCACAAAGGGCTTTTCGATCTCCTCGCAGTCGATGTTGTACAGGTGCATCTCATCCTGCGTCAGGCAGGCGATCTCCATGTTGTCGATATAGACGACCTGCCGCGTGTAGTTGAGCACGGCGGGCACATCCGAGGCGATCATGTGGCCGCGCAGCTCCCCGTCGCAGCGGCCCACGATCAGCGGGCTGTCCTTGCGGGTGGCGTAGAGCACGCCCGGCTGGTCGCCAAAGAGGATGCCCAGCGCATAGCTGCCGCGCACGCGGATCATCATATCCCGGATGGCGGCAAGCGCGCGCTCGCGCGGGGCAAGGCCCTTCTTGCCCGCCTCCGCATAGTAGCTGTCCAGCAGCAGCGCAGCCGCTTCGGTGTCCGTCTGCGTCCTGAACACATAGCCCTTCCGGGTCAGCGCCGCCTTGATATCCTGATAATTCTCGATGATGCCGTTGTGCACCACCACCACGCGCTTCTCCTTGGAATAGTGCGGGTGCGCATTGATGGCGCTGGGCTCCCCGTGCGTCGCCCAGCGGGTGTGGCCCACGCCGCACGTGCCGCGCACCGCATGGCCCGAGTCCGTCATCTCCATCAGATTCTTGAGCCTGCCCTTGGCCTTGACGACCTCGATATGCTCCGCTGCCTCGTCGCGCACGGCAATGCCCGCCGAGTCATACCCCCGGTATTCCAGCTTGGACAGGCCGCTCAGAAGAATCGGCGCCGCCTGTTTGACGCCCACATAGCCTACAATTCCGCACATAGCGATTGTCCTCCTTCAATACATAGATTGGCTCGAAGCTCGGTTCCCTCATTCCCCGGAGGGCGGGTCCGCTTCGCTCCACTGTGCCCGCTGCAGCGCATCAACTTCCGCCGCGCTGTCGTAGATGTAGATACTGCCCTCCCCATTACTCCATGCCAGATGGTCTTCCTGCTCGCAAGGTCTTCCGGTCAGCGGATAATCATTTCCATGAATGTAGACAAAGACCTCTCCTTCCGGCTGCTCACTCCAATGAGACCGCTTCTGTAGCCATGGATACAGTTCAGTTCCATTCCAGGTATAATATGTATAAACGTCCAACACTCCGTCGCTGGCATCGGTCAGCACACTGCCATTCCAAAAGGTGGAATACCCCTGGGTATACCCATTTTCTACCAGCCAATCCGCCGCCAGTTCAATGGTGCTGGGCGTGTTCTTTTTCTCGGTACGCAGTGTCACTGCCGCTTCCAATACCAACACCGCTGTCAACATCAGAAAACATCCTGTGCGTACCCATTCCATGCGGCAAGGCATCCGCTCAACCAGTATAAACAAGGTTGCAATAAACAACAGCAAACCCGGAAGGTAATAGGCAACGGAATAAGGATGAATTACGCCTGCACCCGTCACCAAGTTGATGCCCAGCCCCGTCGCACAAGCCATCACAGCGAAGAGAATCAACGTGCGCTGCCCCACAGGCAGCGCTCTGCGCCATCCGTACAGCATCAAAACGCTCAGCGGCAACATGATCAGCAGACACACCGCACATACACTGGCAATTCCTTGAATGGACAGTAACTTAACGCCCGTACGCACACCTAAAAAGGACGCAATATACTCCAGCTGGATACGAAGCGATGTCAGGTCAAACGACTGAAACGCAGTTTCAGAAAAGTCGTTACATTGGTAGATCCGGCTGAGAACTCCAACATTGATGCCATAACCCACGACCATCGCTGCCAAGCTCAGCAGTGCCCCCGAGAACAGAATGGTTTCCTGTTTCGTTTTGAATTCCCGAAGCGTGTCGCTGCGTGTAAGGCAAACCAATGCAAGCAATGCGCACGCAAGCACCAAAGGCACGCTGCACACCATAAACATGCGCAAGCCGCCCATACCTCCGGCTACGCTGATTAGCACAATCCAAAACAGCCTTCCTTTGCGGCCTTTGGGCTGATTCAGCCTAAAGATCAGCCCCAGCATCAAACACGTCACGATAAACCAAACCGTGTAGCACAAGCCGTACACGAACAAAAAGTCCTGTGCTCCGCTAAAGGGTAGGATGATTGCCGTCGCGGCATAAGGCGCACACTTTTGCAGTCCCACGCCTTTTAACACATAGATGAGCGACAACGCCGCTCCTGCCAGAAGTACTGCAATGGCAAACGTGCGCACCGCGTGCCACGAATCAAAAAGCAGCATGCCCAATTGATAAACCGGCACATGGCTGACCAAACGCAGCTCTGTTGAGTAATACCAGTTATTGGATAATAAGCTTCCTTCTTCGTTGAGCAGTTGGGCCAGCACCATATCACTGGAAACATCCGCATTAAGATTGTGCATTCCGTAAAGTGCTTGAAACATCACAGTCATCAGATATGCGACGACCAGCACCATCCAGGGCAATCCCTTTGATATGGTTTGACGTTTCATTCGTATTCCTCCCCTTTCGTCTGATCGCCTGCACCCCTCTGCAGAGCTTCCACCTGCTCTCCGCTATCATAAGCATAGATACTGCCTTCATGACTCTGCCATACCAGATGATCCGCCTGTTTACAAGGCATCACTTCCGGCTGGTAATCATCTTCGCTGATGTAGACAAACACCTTCCCTTGCGGCGTCGTCTCCCAATGCGTCCTCTTTTGCAGCCAGTCATACAACTGCGAGCTCGCCCACGAATTGTAGACATACACATCCAGCACACCGTCGCTGGCCTCCGTCAGCACATTGCCATTCCAGAAGGTCGTGTATCCCTGTGTATAGCCATTTTCCACCAGCCAGTCTGCCGCCTCTTCAATCGTGGTTGGGGTATTGTTATATTCGCTGCGCAGCGTCACCACTGCTTCCAGCGCAAACACCGATGTCAACAGCACCATGCACGCCGAACGCATCGGCCTGAGCCCGCAGTGCATCTTTTCCAGCAGAACGAAGGCGGAAACCACCAGCATCTGCAAGCCCGTCATATAATATCCCACGCTGTGCTCAACCGTTCCCAGCTCCGTCACCGCATTGAGCCCTATGCCCAGCGCAGTGGCCACTCCGGCAAACAGCACGATGCACTTTTGCGCCGCCGTCAGCTCTGTGCGCATCCCGTACAGCAGCACGATCGCCATGCCCAGCAGCAGACAAAGCCCAATCGCGCAAAGGCTTGAAATGCCTGCCATGCTGAAAAGCGAAACCTGGGTCCGCTCCCCAAAGAAGACAGGCAGCGCTTCGATTTGCTCAAACAGCGCATCGGCAGTAAAACCGGTAAACTGTGTGTTTTGATAACTCTTGAAGAAATAGAGATCTGCCAACACACACACGTTGATCAGATACCCCACCGCCATGACGGCCATGCTCACCGCTGCGCCCAGCAGCATGCGGAATTCCCCGCTTCCAAGCCCCTCTGCCGCTGACCGGCAGCGTAGAAACCGGCGAAACGCCAGAATGCCGCAGGTCAGAAGCAGAGGCGCGCCGGACATCATCATCATCCGCACACCGTTGAGCCCACCCCACAGGCTGAGCACGCCAATGAGCAGCAGCCGCCTCTTCGTCTTTTGCCCCGACAGCAGCCGAAGGTTCAGCCCGATCAGCCAGCAGGTGAGCATGAAGAACACCGTATACCCGCCGCCATACAAGAACAGGTAGTTGTACACCCGGCTAAACGGCAGAATCAGCGCTGCCGCCGCATAGATTCCGGCATCGCCGATATCCGCCCCTCTGAGCGCATACAGGAGCGAGGCCACAACCCCCGACAGCAGCACGGCAATGGAAAACGTGCGCGCCATATGCCACGAATCAAAGAGCAGCAGCCCCAGCTGGTATACAGGCACGGGGCTGACTACGCGCAGCTCCGTAGAGTAAAACCAGTTGGTGGATAAAAAGCCCCCTTCTTCGTTGAGCAGATCCGCCAGCACCATCTCGCTGGAATTATCCGCATTGAGGTTGTGCATCCCGTAAACCGCTTGGAATCCCACGGCAAACAGGTATGCGGCCGCCAGCACCAACCAGGGTAATAGATTGGGCTTTTTCTTTGCTGTCATACTATTTGATCCTCTCCGTCATCAAATCGTGCAACGCATTTCAGCCGTCAGGCAGCTTGCGTCTGATCCAAACCCGTGCCCTGCCCCGCGGCCTCAAACAAAGCTTCGAGGCTTTCATACACGTAGATATTGCCCGCATCAAGCTGTGCAACCAGGTGGGCCTCGTCGGCATAGGGCACATCCTGCAAGCACTCCTGTGCCGTCAGCAGCACAAAGACCGGTCCTTCCACCTTTCCGCTCTCAACAGCTTCGATATTCGCCTTCTCCTGCAAAAATCGGTTGAGCGTCAGATGCTTGTAGTCATCCTGCCAGTAAGAATCCGGCATGGTGTAAACGGTAATGGCCCCGTCGCTTGCCTCCGTAAGCGGCGCGCCATTCCAAAATGTGGCAAACCCCCGCGTATAGCCGTTTGAAAGCAGCCAGTCCGCCGCATCTTCATAGGGGGCAGTCTGCGTGGTCTTCTCCTGACGCAGATAGATGCCCGCCTCCAGCGCGAACACCGCGCACAGCGCCAGCGGCACGGCCCGCCTGAGCGGCGCATAGAGGCACACCGTTCCCTCCCAGCAGACAAACAGCAGCAGCACCAGCATCAAGAGCCCGGGCAGATAGTAGCGGGCAAAGTAGTTTTCCGTCAGCGCATTGACCGTGATTCCCAGCGCCAGCGAGCTGATTGTGAAATAGAGCAATATCCGCTGCGTGCGGCAAAGCCTGCCCGCGCGGCTGCGCGCCAGGAGCCTTGAAACGGCATACAGGCTCAGCCCCATCATGCACAGCGCCAGCAGGCTGGCCACGCCGCGCGAGGAAAGCATCCGGCTGGACGCCCGGTAACCAAAGAATTCGGCAATGCCCGTCAGCTGCGCAAAAAACAGGGACGATTGGGGCATCGAAAGCCCTGTCTGGTCGTAGCGCACATAGTCATACAGCCCGCTGAGCACCCTGGCGTTGATCAGATAGCCCGCCGCCGTCAGCCCCGCGGACAGCGCAGCGGCAATCAGCGTGATGCGCAGGGGCTGCTGCCACGCCTGCGCCATGCGCTTGTTCTGCCTGAGCGCTTCAAACGCTTCCAGTGTGCAGGCTGCCGAGATCGGAACGGCCCAAAAGAGCATCATCCGCACGCCTCCCGTGCCGCCCCACAGGCTCAGAATCCCTGTCAGCAGCAGGCGTATTCCCCTGTGGCGCGCCTTCTCCATGCCCAGCACAAGCCCCAGCAGCACGAAGACCAGCATCAGATACACCGAATAGCCTCCGTTCAGGAAGGCCACATAGGCATAAACATCCGAAAAGGGCATTGCCAGCACCACGGCCATGTACACACCGGCGCGGCCCAGGCCGGCTTCCCGCGAAAAGTACAAAAACGAAGCGAGAATGCCCGCCAGCATGAGCGCCGTGCCAAACACGCGGGCGCTGTGCCACGAATCAAAGAGCAGCAGCCCCAGCTGATACAGCGGCACCGGGCTGACCGTGCGCAGCTCCGAGGAGTAGTACCAACTGTCCGTCAAAAGCCGCCCTTCCCGGTTGAGCAGGTCGGCAAACAGCATCTCGCTGGACATGTCCGCATCCAGATTGTGCATGCCATAGAGGGCAAAGTGCCCAACCGTAACCGCATATGCCGCCGCCAAAAGAAGCCACGGCACGATATCTATCCATCTTTTCCCGATTTTGTTTCGCATGGTTCCCTTCCGGCATTCTCTCGCCGTCCATCTTCTGCGCGCCGCCCAGCCTGTCTTTTCCGGGCATGCTCCGTCCCGTTTGCGCAGGCGGCACACATTTATCCTGTTTTTAATCCCTATTACAATACACCATCTGCAGCTCAATTTCAATTCAAAATCATTTGTCTTCAAACAAGTAGTCCATTTTTTCGCCCGTTCTCCGGTTATTCTCGCGCCATGGTGGATAAACTGTATGGGAGGTTTTGTTTTTTTGCTGCATCTTCCTTTGCTTCCATGGCAGCGGTTGGCCCGTGGCATTGTCTTCCAGTATCGGTTGTTCTTTTCGCGCTGTGGCCAGCGCGCCCTTTCCAACATATGATGGGAATGCCGCAGTTGCCTGTCTTTTGCCGCCGGCATGTGCCGCGCGTCGTCAGGAGAAAATCCTCTTGCGGCATCGCGGACACATCGCCCCGCTGTGGCATACGTTGCCATCAGGCGGGTTCGCCGCCGCAAAGCCGAAAATATCGGAGGGATTCTCATGGCGCACTATGCGGTACGCGAAAGCCCGCCTCTGCGGGGAGAAATACCCATCAGCACGTCCAAAAATGCGGTGCTGCCCATCATGTGCGGCGCGCTTTTGACCCGCGAGGACGTGCGCATTGAGCATCCGCCGGATCTGACGGATGTGCACACGCTCCGCTCGCTCATGGAAGCCTGCGGTTGCCGCACGCACTGCGAGCAGGATGCGCTCATCCTCAACGCATCCTGCCTTAAAAACCCGCAGGATGAAGAAGATGTGCGCAAAATGCGCGCATCCGTGCTGGTGCTCGGCCCGCTGCTGGCGCGGCTGGGTGAGGCGCGCATTCCGCTTCCCGGCGGATGCGCCATTGGCCAGCGGCCCATCGACCAGCACCTCAAGGGCATGAGCGCCCTGGGTGCGCGCGTCGCATTTGATCACGGCGGCGTGACGCTGACGGGCTGCCTGCGCGGCGCGGTGATCTACCTGGATATGCCTTCCGTCGGCGCTACGGAAAACCTGCTGATGGCCGCCACGCTCGCCAAGGGCACCACGCGCATTGAAAACGCCGCCAAGGAGCCGGAAATCGTGGATCTGGCCGCTTTCCTCTCCTCCATGGGCGCCAAGATCGCCGGAGCGGGCACATCGACCATCACCATCGAGGGCGTCAGTGAGCTGCACGGCACATCCTGGCAGCCCATCGCAGACCGCATCGAGGCCGGCACGATGGCCTGTGCCTGCGCCATCACCGGCGGCGAATTGCTGCTGCGCGGCGCGCGCGCCGAACATCTGCGCTCGCTGCTCTTCAAGCTCAGCGAAGCGGGCGTACATATCAAGGATACGCCGGGCGGGCTGATGGTCTTTGGCCGTGCCAAGCAGCCCTTTGAAATCCGCACCATGGTCTACCCCGGCTTCCCCACGGATCTGCAGGCGCCGATGATGGCCGTCGCCTGCAAAACCCCCGGCACCAGCGTATTCCTGGAGACGATTTTTGAAAACCGCTTCATGCACGCCGCAGAGCTGGCGCGCCTGGGCGCGCACATCCGCGTGGAAAACCGCGTCTCCGTGGTCGAAGGCACGCCTTACCTGACCGGCGCGCCGGTGCGGGCCACCGACCTGCGCGCGGGCGCCGCGCTGATCCTCGCGGGGTTGTGCGCCGAAGGCGAAACGCTCGTGGATGACGAAGCCGGGCACATCGACCGCGGCTACTGCCACATCGAGGATAAGCTCTGCGCCGTAGGCGGCAACATCGTGCGGCTTTAGCCAGCTTCTAAACCGCCGCACACCCGCACACCCAGATCGCCTTCCCGAGAGGGAAGGCGACAGCGTGTCAAAGGCATCCTTTTCCAAGTGTCTTGCACCGTTTTCCTCCCCGCCCGTGCGGGGAACGCCGCAAGAAAACCTTGCTGCGCAAGCTTGCGAATCCGCCGCACAGGTTGCCGGACTCGGATTGCATTTGGGAGGACCGCGCCCTCCAATCCGCCCGGAAAGGTTTTTGACAGCCTGCCGCCCCAAAGCGCAAACACTGCGCCGTTCCGGGCGGCGTTTTTTTCTGGCCACATGCGCTCTGCACTTTTTTCAAAAAACTGCAAATCGGGTCTTGACAATGCTCTCTTCCTGCGCTATACTTTATCACACTAAAGCGATACCGCAGTAAAGCAATACCACGACATGACGCCCATGCCCGGCGTCGCCATGAGAGGAGCGCACACCATGAAGAAGATTCTCGCCATCCTGATCGCCGCCCTGATGACCGCATCCTGCTGCTTCGCGCTGGCCGAAGACACCGGCCTGGCCGACGTGCTTGCCAAGGGCAAGCTGGTCATGGGCTTTGACGAAGCCTATCCGCCGATGAGCTTTGTGGATGAATCCGGCGAATACACGGGGTTTGACATCGATCTCGCCCGCGAAGTCGCCAGCCGCCTGGGCGTGGAATTGGTCTTCCAGCCGATCTCCTGGGATGCCAAGGTGATGGAGCTTGAAGCTGGCAACATCGACTGCATCTGGTCCGGTATGACGATGACCGAAGAGCTTTGCGAGCAGGTGCTCTTCTCCATGCCGTACATGGCCAACGAGCAGATTCTGCTGGTGCGCGCCGACTCCGGCATCGCCTCGGTAGAGGATCTGGCGGGCAAGTCCCTGGGCACGCAGGCCGGTTCCAGCTCCGTGACGGTGCTGGATGCCAACCCGCAGGTGAAGGACATCATCGAGGGTGGCGAGCCCAATCTGTATGATGACTTCGTCGTCGCGCTGATGGATCTGAGCCTGGGCAACATCGACGTGCTGCTCATCGACTCGGTGGTGGGCAACTACTACATCGCCCAGCAGGAAGACCCCTCGGTGTTCGCCGTGCTGCCGGAGGTGCTGGAAGCCGAGGAATACGGCATCGCCTTCCGCAAGGATGAAGCGTCGCTGGCAGATGTCATCAACGAGCAGCTCATCGCGCTGCTGGACGACGGCACGCTCGATGAAATCCGTTCCGCCTGGTTCGCCAACGACGTGACCATCGTCTCCGAATACGCGGACGAATACAGGAAGTGATTTCCTGAAGCACCGGGACGCCGGAGGGGGATTTCCCCTTCCGGCGCCCTTTTCCCTCGCCCATGGCCTTCCCGGTTTGGGATATCCCCCTGCCTGAGCAAACAGGCGTGGCCACGCGGCACGACGTCACCCGATAAAGGAGCTTCCCCATGCGGTACTTCAACAATCCCGATGCTTTGATCCGCCTCGTGCTCTCCATGCAGGATGGACTGGTGGCCACGCTGACCATCTTTGCCAGCACGCTGCTGTTTTCCCTGCCGCTTGGCCTGCTGGTGGCGCTTTTGCGCATGAACCGGCACAGGGCCGTCAGCGTGCCGGTGTCGCTGTACATCCTGGTGATGCGCGGCACGCCGCTGATGCTGCAGATCTTTGCCATCTACTTCGCCATTCCCATGTGGACGGGCATGAACCTTGACCGCATGACGGCTACCATCCTGGCCTTTTCGCTGAACTACGCGGCATATTTCGCCGAAATCTTCCGCGGCGGCATTCAATCCATCCCGGTGGGGCAGATCGAGGCCGGCCAGGTGCTCGGCCTGACGCGGGGGCAGACGTTCCTGCACGTGGTGATGCCCCAGGTGATCAAGCGCGTGCTGCTGCCGGTGAGCAACGAGGTCATCACGCTGGTCAAGGATACGTCGCTGGCTAACATCATCGCGGTGGCGGAGTTGTTCCGCGCGGCCAAAAACGAGGCGAGCCGCACCGCGTCGGTGGAACCGCTGTTTGTGGCGGGGCTCTTTTACCTGCTGATGAACGGCGTGGTCACGCTGTTTTTCAGCCGGATGAACCGCCGCCTGGCGTACTACAAGGAATAAAGGGGGATGCGCCATGCTTCAGGCGATTGACATCAAAAAGCGGTTTGGAAACAATGAGGTGCTCAAGGGCGTAACCGTGCGCGTATCGCGCGGCGAGGTGGTGGCCATCATCGGGCGCAGCGGCTCGGGCAAGAGCACGCTGCTTCGATGCCTCAACCATCTGGAGACGATCGACAGCGGCGAGATCCGCATCGGCGGGCAGACCATGGCGCAGACCGGCCCGGACGGACGCGCCCAGTATAAAAAGGACAAGGATCTGCGCGGGCTCTGCCTGCAAATGGGGCTCGTCTTTCAGGACTACAACCTCTTTCCCCACTACAGCGTGCTGCGCAATCTGACCGCGCCCCAGCAGTTGGTGCTGCACCGCAGCCGCCAGGATGCCGAGCAAAAGGCCATGACTCTGCTTGAAAAAGTCGGCCTGGCGGACAAGGCAGGCGAATACCCCTGCAACCTGTCGGGTGGCCAGTGCCAGCGGGTTGCCATTGCGCGGGCGCTGGCGCTCGACCCAGAGATCCTTTGCTTCGACGAGCCGACCTCCGCGCTCGACCCGCAGCTGACGCAGGAGGTGCTCTCGGTCATCCGCCAGCTGGCCGATGAAAAGCGCACGATGATCGTCGTCACGCACGAGATGAGCTTTGCGCGCGACGTGGCCGACCGGGTCATCTACATGGAAAACGGCCTCGTCGTGGAAGACGGCCCGGCGCGCCAGGTGCTGGGCGACACGCGCAGCGAGGCAATCCGCGCGTTTGCCGGAGACAACCGGTATTAATTGAAAGCAGACCGGATTGAATTTGATCATAGTATGGACCGCAGACTGTCAAAAAAACCTTCCGGGAGGTTTGGAGGGCCGAAGTCCTCCAAATACAATCCGAATCCGGCGACATGTGCGGAGGATTCGGGCCTTGCCGCGCAAGGCTTCCTTGCGCCGTTTCCCGCCCGGGAGCCCCGCAGGGGCGAGAGGGAAACGGCGTTAACATTCGGAAAAGGACGCCGCAGGCGGACTTTTTCGACACGCTGACCGCTTTCCGCTTGGGAAGGCGGTTTTTTGCTTTTTCCATTTTCTGCATTCTGTCCTTAATGCCCGGTCTGACCACCTGTGCCCCGCTTTTCGCCGGGCGCCGCCTTCTGCGACGCCACGCATTGCCCGGCGCTTTTCCGGAGGCTTCCATTTTCCGCAGATTGTTTAGAAAAACTAAACCCTCACAATTTCATCGTTAAACTTTTGGGTTGACACAGGGGAGCATATCCTATATAATCATGCTGATTTTGCGGGAATCGGAGGCCGCTTGCGCGCCGCACGTTCCCGGTCCGGGGAAATTCCCCCTTACTTGATTACGGCAAAACTACGGCGAAAGCCGGGAGGCGGACATGCAGGAGATTCTTCTATCTTTACGGCATATCACCAAGAATTTCGGCGAGGGCGACATACTGCGCGACATCTCCCTGGATGTGCACAGGGGCGAGTTCGTCACGCTGCTGGGCGCATCGGGCTGCGGCAAGACGACCACGCTGCGCATCATATCGGGCCTTGAGATGCCCGACGAGGGCCAGGTCATATTGGACGGCAAGGACATGACCGCTCTGCCGCCCGAGAGCCGCCCGGTGAACACCGTCTTCCAGAGCTATGCGCTCTTCCCCCACATGAACGTGGAAAAGAACGTCGCCTATGGCCTGCGCGTGCGGGGCGCGGATAAGCACACCATCGCCACGCGCGTGCAGGAGATGCTCGAGCTGGTGCAGATGCAGGACTTCGCCAAGCGGATGCCGGCGCAGCTCTCCGGCGGCCAGCGCCAGCGCATCGCCATTGCGCGCGCCCTGGCGCCGCAGCCCAAACTTCTGCTGCTGGATGAACCGTTGGGCGCGCTCGACCTGCAATTGCGCCGCCAGATGCAGCTTGAGCTCAAGCGGCTGCAAAAGAAGCTGGGCATTACGTTCATCTACATCACGCACGACCAGGAGGAAGCGGTCAACATGTCCGACCGCATCGCCGTGATGCGTGGCGGCCGTTTTGAGCAGCTGGGCACGCCGGAGGAGATCTACGACGCGCCGCAGACGCGCTATGTGGCGCAGTTCATCGGCCGCTCCACGATCCTCATGGGCCGTGTGGAGACCGTGGGCGCCGAGAGCGCCGTGGTCTCCACGCCAAACGGGCGCTTCACCGTGGATGCCTCCCGCGCCCGCCTGGCCGCAGGCGAAACGTGCGAATTGTGCGTGCGCACCGAGCGCATGAAGGCAAGCGCCGAGCCCGTGGAGGGCTTTGACCTGCCGGCGACGGTGCAGGAGGTGCGCTATGCGGGCGGCAGCGTGCTGACGTATGTGCACCTTTCCGATGGCGCCGAGGCCGTCGCCACCGGCGAGGCGCGCATGGCCGATGCACCGCAGCCCGGCACGCGCGTGTACCTGCACTGGAATCCGGCGCAGGCCGCCGTCATCGGAGGTGCTTCCCATGGTGCGTAAAGACAGCCTCCGCCGCCGCGAAGCGCGCCGCAATGCGCTCATGGCCGCGCCGATGGCCTGTTTTGCGGTGCTGCTGGTGGCGCTGCCGCTCATCTATGTGCTGTGCACGTCGCTGGTTTCCGGCGGCAAATTTACGCTTTCCTCCGCCTTCACGCTCGATCACTACCGGGCGCTGCTGCGGGTGGACTATGTCCGCGTGTTTGCCAACAGCCTGCAGCTCGCCTTTTTCACCACGGTGATCTCGCTTCTGGTGGGCTACCCCTTCGGCTACTGCATGGCCCGCGCCGGCCGCAGGTGGAAGGCGCTTTTGATGATGCTGGTCATCATTCCCTTCTGGACGAGCGCGCTGGTGCGTATATTCGGCTGGAAGATCCTGCTTCAGGCCAACGGCCCCATCAACGGCGTTCTGCGCGCGCTCGGGCTCATCGACAAGAACATCAAGTTCCTGGGTTCCTACGGCGCTGTACTGCTGGCCATGGTCTACTGCCTGATCTCCTTTATGATCCTGCCCTGCTATAACGCTGTGGACAAGATGGACTTCACCCTCGTGGAGGCCTCGCGCGATCTGGGAGCCAAACCCTGGCGGGCATTTCTCACCGTCACGCTGCCGCTGACGATGCCGGGCATCCTGGCTGGCTGCGTGCTGGTGTTTGTGCCGAGCGTCGGCCTGTTCTACCTGTCGGATATCATGGGCGGCGGCCTGGTGCTGGTGGGCAACCTCATCCGCGACCAGCTGCTCAAGGTGCGCGACTGGAATGTCGGCTCGGCCATGTCCATGGTGCTCATCGCGCTGTCGGCCGGGCTCTACCTGCTCTACCGCAAGGCCGGCGGTGATGGTCTGGGGGTGTTCTGATGGCTGCAACGCGGCGCAAAAAGCGCAAGATCTTTTCTCCCGTTTACCTGACGCTCGTGCTCATCGTGCTCTATCTGCCCATCCTGATGGTGGTCATCTACTCGTTTAACGCAGGGCGCACCATCGGCTCCTGGCAGGGCTTCACCACCAGCTGGTATACCCGCCTGTTCGCCAACACGCTGATGGGCGATGCGCTCAAAAATTCGCTGCTCCTGGCCGCGGCTTCCAGCCTGCTGGCGGGCGGCATCGGCACGCTGGGCGCCATCGGCCTGGTGCGCAGCCACATGAAGCTCGGCAGCGCCGTGGAAACGGTCGCCACCCTGCCCATGACGATGCCCGAGCTCGTGCTGGGCATGGCCTATCTGGCGCTGTTCACCGCGGTGGGCGTGCCGCTGGGCATGGGCGCGCTGATCCTCACGCACACCACATTCTGCATCCCGTATGTGTTCATCAACGTCAAGTCCCGTCTGATCGGCATGGACCCCGCCCTTCAGGAGGCCGCCCGCGACCTGGGCGCCAGCCCCGCGCGCGTGCTGCGGGATATCACGCTGCCGCTCATCGCCCCGGCCGTGGCCTCGGGCATGATGCTCTCGGCCGCCATGAGCCTGGACGACGTGGTCATCTCGTTTTTCGTCACCAGCGCCGAAACCACGACGCTGCCGCTCAAGGTCTACACCGGCCTGCGTTCGGGCGGCACGCCGGAGATCAACGCGCTTTCCACGCTGATGCTGGGGGGCATTTTCCTGTGCGTGGCGCTCAGCCAGCTGCTGACGGCGCGCGCGGAACGCAAACAGCATTCTGCGCAGTAGCTTCACGCTGCTGTGTTGAAGAATAGGTATTCTTGACAGGGAGGAAAATCAACATGAAAAAGGTCTTCTGTCTGCTGCTGGCGCTCATGGCGCTTGGCACCTGCGCCCTGGCCGAGACGGTCAACGCGACCGACGAAGCCGTGCTCAACATCTTCTCCTGGGAAGGCTACATCGACTACACCACCGTGCTCAAGCCCTTCGAGGACGAGACGGGGATCAAGGTCAACTATGCCACCTTCTCGAGCAACGAGGAGATGTATGAGAAGCTCTCCGCGAGCAATGGTGGAGATTACGACATCATCCTGGCGAGCGACTACATGCTCAACGCCGCGCGTGAAGCCGGCCTGATGCAGAAGCTGGACAAGAGTCTCATCCCCAACTACGAAAATCTGGACATGACATTCATGAGCCAGTTCTTCGACCCTGATAACGAGTATGTTGTCCCCTATGTGGCCGGCGCGCCGCTGATTGTGTATGATCCGTCTCAGGTGGATATAGAGATCACCGGCCTGGAGAGCCTGTGGGATCCGAGTCTCACCGACAGCCTGGGTCTGATTGACGACGCTCGCGTCACTCTGGGCATGGTGCTGCTCTCCATGGGGCAAAGCATGAACACCACTGATGAGACAATACTCGCCGAAGCTGCTGCAAAGCTTGAAGAGCTCAAGCCCAATATTCATATTCTCGAATACGAAAATCTGCACAACTACCTGCTCTCCGGTGATGTGTCCGTCATCTACACGTTTACCCCGTTTGCCGTCATGGCGCTGGACAGCAACCCCGATTTGGCCATCGCCTTCCCGGAAGGGACCATGGGCTTTGGCGTTGATGGCTGCTTCATCCCCGTGAACGCCCCGCACGCCAAAAATGCTAACGAATTCCTAAACTTCCTACTTCGAGACGATATCGGCGCCATCATCACCCAGTGGCAGAATTACTGCTGCACCAACGTTCCCGCGCGTGAAATTCTGGGCACCTGGTATACCGAAAATCCTGTCTTTACCGGTATCACCGAACGGCTGGATGACATCGAGTATGTGGTCAATCTGCCCATTGAGGATGCGCAGAAGTTCCAGGATATCTGGACCAGCTTCAAGCTCAGCCTGTGACGGTTGGGGTTTCCCCATCCGCCGCTGGACGGACGGCCTCCGGCCGTCCGCCAAAGAAAGCCCGCTTGCCGTGCAAACGGGTTTTCTTTGGCGGAATTGTGCACATATTATTCCCCTGTTTGCTATGCTGAAGATGGAGGGAGATTCCATGTCTGTGCTTTTCATTTGCGGCGGTACGGTCATCGACCCCGAAACGCTCCGAAAGATGCCCGCCGATGTGCTGTGCAATGGCACCCGGATCGAGCGCATCTGCCCGCCCGGAACCTCCATTCCTCCCGAGGCCGTGGTGGTGGACGCTTCGGGCTGCTATGTCTGCCCCGGCTTCATCGACCCGCACGGCCATATTGACGGCTGTATGCGCACCGGCATCCTCTCGCTGCTTCAGGGCATCACCACCACAGTCGGGGGAAACTGTGGGTTTTCGCCGCTGGACATCGGCGCTTTTTTAGCTTCCCAGCAGTCCTTTTCCATCCACCAGGCCGAGCTGGTCGGCCACTGTACGCTGCGCGACGCCGTAGGCGCGAGCGACCCATTTCAGGCCACCACGCGCAGACAGGTGCAGGAAATGGAAGCACTGTGCGAGCGCGCGCTGCGCCAGGGCGCTGCAGGCGTGTCGCTGGGCCCCAGCTATGCGCCCGGCAGCACCCTTGAGGAGATGGAAGCGCTGTGCAGCCTGGCCTGCCGCTATGGGCGTCCTGTCTCCATCGACACGCGCATGTACGGCATGACCGACCTGCATTCGCTGCAGGAGGCCATCTCGCTGGCCGAAGTGACCGGCTGCCGCATGATCATTTCCCACTTTGAATACCAGTATGGCGTAGGTGTGGAATACGACGCGCTGGAGATGCTCGAACTCGCGCGCGAGCGCGGCGTGGATATGCACCTGGACAGCGGCATGTATAAGGACTGGTGCTCGAGCATCGGTTCGGCGCTGTTTGAGCCGGTGACCATGCGCGACAACGGCATCGACCTGAGCCATCTGCGGGTCATCACGGGCGAGCATATCGGCGCGCTGCCCGACCAGACGCTCTATGAACACCTGCGCGCCGAGCATGGGTCAGACGCGGTCGTCGTCAACACGGGCGACGAGGAGGCCGTCTACACCATACAGCGCTATCCCATGACCATGGTCTCCACCGACACAGGCAGCTATGCCCCCGGCGAAGGCCACCCGCAGATTGCGGGCAGCTTCCCGCGCTATCTGCGCAAGATGGTGCGCGAGCGCAGCGAACTGAGCTGGGAAGAGGCCATCTATCACACGACGCTTTTGCCCGCGCGCACGTTCGGCCTTGCCGGAAAGGGACGCATGCGCGCTGGGTTTGACGCCGATCTGGTGGTGTTTGACCCGGGTTGCATCGCCGATCGCGCAGATTTCCCCGGCCTGGGCGCCCCCGACGCCGCGCCCGAAGGCATCCGCTATGTGATCGTCGGCGGGCAGATTGCCGCGCACGACGGACGCATTACCGGCGCGATGAACGGCAGGCCCATCTATGCCTTTGAGCCGCTGCGCACACGCCGTGGCGCGTAAGAAACACAAAACAGACCTCGTCCGCATGTGTCTTGCCGCACTGCGAACGAGGTCTATTTTTCTGCCGGGGTCTCCTTGCCGCTTTCATCAAATATGCGTGTGCCTTCGCATGTGAGCAGCAGCGTGCCCACGCGCCACGCCTCTGTGGTCAGATATTGTGTGCTGCTCTGCTGCATACTGATAATGTTGGTATTCCTGCCCGTCTCTCCATCCTCGTAGAAGCGGGCGTTATACTGCTGGGTATCGGTCGATATGGCAACGGTGAGCAGCGGTTCGCCCTCCGGCGCAAAGGGATCACGCTGCACAAAGTCAAACGCCATGAGCTGCTCAATCAAGGTGTCAAACACGTCTTCATCGGCGACATAGGCATTGACGCTGACGCTGTCTCCGGTGCTGCACTGAAACTGAAACAGCCGCTCCGGCGTATGGATGGACACAGCCCGGATGCTGTCGCTCTCAAGCCCTGCAAAAAGCGGCTGGCCTGTGACCGCATCGCTCTGCAACGGTTGCTGCGTCACATCGGGCGCCTCTTCCTGCGCCTGCGCGTCAGCGACGGCAGGCGTCTGCGTCTCGCCCCAGAACGCTTTGCGCAGCGGCGCAGAAGCATACCAGAGGATCAAGCCGCATATCAGGCAACACAGACCCACGGAGAGCACCCGTCTTACCACGGCAGCCATCTGTCTCCCTCCTTTGCACAAGATACAGATACGGGGAATCACGCCCCGAACTTCTGGGACATATTATAGGAAACAGATGTAGCATGGAAGCAATGTAAATGAAACAAAAATGTGAACTCTTGTGCACTCTTTATTCGAAAATGGATTTGACAGCGTGAAAAAAGTACGCTAGAATAATGATTGACCCTGTAAAAATCAAGCGGTATCGTGTGGTTTGATGCCGCGAATACGGATGGAGTGTTCCAGATGGACTTGTGTCATAACACACTGGATGTGTTTTATCGTTCGCCCACGGGCGCGGTGCCAGCAGGCACACGGCTGCGCCTGCGCGTGGCGTTGTGCGGAAGTCTTGTGCTGGATCGCATGGATCTTCGGGTGTGGAATGGCAGCGAGCACTGCTACCCCATGCAGCTTCTGGGGGCGCGCGATGGAAAAACTTTCTACGAGACGCATCTGACGGTGGGTGACACGCCCGATCTGTACTGGTACCGGTTCGAGGCCTATGCCGACGGACGAAAGGAGATCCTCGGCGCGCCTAATGATCATACCGGCTGCGGCGAAGGCGTCATGGGCAGCCCCGACAGCTTCCAGATCACCGTCTATGATCCTGCATACAAGACGCCCGAGTGGATGCACGACGGCGTGATGTATCAGATCATGGTGGACCGCTTCTTCCACGGCGAGGGAACGGATGCGCTTTTGCACGCCAAGGCAGGGCAGGATATCCTTCTGCATCAGGACTGGCGCGAGATGCCCGCGCTCAACATCTCCGAAAACGGGGATAACTTTGCCAACGACTTCTTTGGCGGCAATCTGGAGGGCATTCGCCAAAAGCTGCCTTATCTGAAGGATCTGGGTGTCAGCGTGCTGTACTTTAACCCGATCTTTGAAGCGCGCACCAATCACAAGTACGACACGAGCGATTACATGCGGGTCGATCCCATGTTTGGCGATGAGGAAGCCCTCCGCCGCCTGTGCAAGGAAGCGCGTGAGATGGGCATCCGTGTGATGCTCGACGGCGTGTTCTCGCATGTGGGCGACGACAGCGTCTACTTCAACCGGCGCGGCACGCACGGCAAGGATGTCGGCGCATACCAAAGTCAGCAATCGCCCTACTACAAGTGGTTCACATTCCGCAACTGGCCCGATGATTATGACTGCTGGTGGGGTTTCCGCACGCTGCCCAACGTCAACGAGATGGACGAAGACTTCCGCCGGCACATTCTAAACGGTGAGGATGCCGTCGTCAAGCACTGGCTGCGGGCAGGCACAAGCGGCTGGCGGCTGGATGTGGCCGACGAATTGCCCATGCCCTTCCTTCGCGAACTGCGGCAGGAGGTCAAGTCGGTTTCGCCCGATGCGGCCGTGCTCGGCGAGGTCTGGGAGGATGCGAGCCACAAGATCGCCTATAACCAGCTTCGCTCCTACGTGCTGGGCGACACGCTGGACAGCGTGATGAACTATCCGCTGCGCGATGCGCTCATCGATTTCCTGATGGGCCGCAAGTCATCAACCGTGGTGGCACAGTCGCTCTCCTCGTTGCTGCAAAACTATCCCAAGCCGTTCCTCTACGCGCTGATGAACCTGATGGGCAGCCACGACAGGCCGCGCATCCTCAACGTGCTGGCCGGAAACGACGGCAACGACATTCCCCGTGCCGAGCGCGCGAACCTCTGCCTGTCCAAAGAGGAGCGCGACCGAGGCATTCAGCGCGAGGCCATGATGCTGCGCGCTGTGATGAGTGTGCCGGGCATGCCCTGCATCTACTACGCCGATGAAGCCGGCCTGGAGGGCTGCGCCGATCCGTTCTGCCGGCGCACATATCCATGGGGCGAGGAAGACCAGCAGGTGCTCTGCGTCTATCACACGCTCATCCAGATGCGCCGCGAACATCCTGTGCTGCGCACGGGCGAGTGCCGGTATCTGTCGCCCTGCAACGACGTGCTGGGCATCCTCCGCACCATCCAGGGCGGGCAGGATGCGCTGGGCCGAGCCGCGCAGGACGCCTGCGCGCTGACGTTCATCAACCGCAGCAGCCGCAATGTGACGCTGTATGTCAAGACCTCGGACGTGATGGACGCGCAGTGCCTCGTTTCAGACCGAAACGACGTGCTCTTTGCCAGCGAAGGCGCCTTCAGCATCCATCTGGACGCGATGCGCGGGGTCACCTACTTTGCAAAGCTCTCCTGAGCCGGAGTAGGGGGCATTCTGCTTTCCGTTTTCTCGTATTCAAACAGCATCTATCCAGGGCCGTCCGGAGCTTTCCCTGATGTCACTTTTCAGAGAAGTTCCGGGCGGCCCTTTTTATCCATATGAATAACCTCATACCTCATCCAGTCTGTTTTTCCTGGAAGGACGCCCCCTGCACACAATATGCTTGACGGCAAACACCACAATGCGGTAAGCCGAATAGATCAAAAAGAACACCAGCACACCATACAGGCCGGAAATCACATCGCCAAAGTCCATTTCCCCCGTTCCGGTAATGCGCTGGCCGATTTCAATGGCAAAACCCAGCACGGTCATGACCGTGAACACATAGATAAACGATATAGCCGTAATACTCCACCTGGCCAGGCGCTTAAAGACAAAATGCACCATGAAGAACAGCATCATACCGATGCCAAACATCACCAGAAAGTGCAGCTCCTTGTCGTCAAACGCCAGCTCAAAGCTGTCATTGAGGTGCATGAGGGATTCATGTACCTGTGCGGCAATCATAGTAACCTCATACAGTAGCGCTTCAAACACGTTATTCCTCCTCCCCTGTGCGTTTAGGGCCGCAAGCATTGCGGCACCCCCACGCACCTTTCCATCAAAAAAGCAGGGAAGCCGCTCACGGATGCGGGGCACGCGCTGCGCGTTCCCCTTTTCATCCTCTGTGCTTCTTCCCTGCTTGAGGCATGCCGCCTTCCATTGAAACGGCTTGCCTGTTTTTCATCCGCATCGCCGCGGATCAGTATTCGATCTTCTTCTGAATGTAGGCGACCAGCTCGTCGATGTGCACCTTGTCCTGCTCCATCGTGTCGCGATCGCGAACGGTGACAACGCCCGTCTCCAGCGTGTCAAAGTCCACGGTCACGCACATGGGCGTGCCGATCTCGTCCTGACGGCGGTAACGCTTGCCGATGGAGCCCGTCTCGTCGTAATCGACCATGAAGTGCTTGGACAGCATGTCGTACACTTCCGTCGCCTTATCGCCGAGCTTGTTCTTTTGCAGCGGCAGCACCGCGCACTTGTAGGGCGCCAGCGCCGGGTGCAGGTGCATCACCACACGCATGTCGCCGCCCTCAAGCTGCTGCTCCTCGTACGCCTCGCACAGGAACGCCAGCGCCGCGCGGTCTGCGCCCAGCGACGGCTCGATGACATACGGAATGACCTTTTCGCCTGTGGTGGGGTTGAGGTACTCCATGCTCTTGCCGGAGGTCGTCTGGTGCGCCTTGAGGTCGTAATCGGTGCGATCCGCCACGCCCCACAGTTCGCCCCAGCCAAACGGGAAGAGATACTCAAAGTCCGTCGTCGCTTTGGAATAGTGAGCCAGCTCCTCGGGCTTATGGTCGCGCAGGCGCAGGTGCTCGGGATTCATGCCAAGACCCAGCAGCCAGTCGCGGCAGTAGGCACGCCAGTAGGCAAACCACTCCAGATCGGTGCCCGGCATGCAGAAGAACTCCAGCTCCATCTGCTCAAACTCGCGGATGCGGAAGATGAAGTTGCCCGGCGTGATCTCGTTGCGGAAGCTCTTGCCAATCTGGCACACGCCAAACGGCAGCTTGCGGCGCGTGCTGCGCGCCACATTCTGGAAGTTGACGAAGATGCCCTGCGCGGTCTCCGGGCGCAGATAGATCTCGTTGCTGGCATCCTCCGTGACGCCCTGGAACGTCTTGAACATCATGTTGAACTTGCGGATGCCCGTAAAATCGTGCTTGCCGCACGTGGGGCAGGGAATATTCTTCTCGGCGATGAACGCCTCAAGCCGCTCGTTGCTCCAGCCGTCCGCCTCGATCTCCTCGCCGTTGGCCTTGGCCCAGTCCTCGATGAGCTTGTCCGCGCGGAAGCGCGCCTTGCAGGCCTTGCAGTCCATCAGCGGGTCGTTGAAGTTGCCCACGTGGCCGCTGGCCACCCAGACCTGACGGTTCATCAGAATCGCGCAGTCCAGGCCGACATTGTAGCGGTTTTCCTGCACGAACTTCTTCCACCATGCGCGCTTGACGTTGTTTTTGAATTCCACGCCCAGCGGGCCGTAGTCCCAGGAGTTGGCCAGGCCGCCGTAGATCTCCGAGCCGGGGAACACAAAGCCGCGTCCCTTGCACAGGGCGACGATCTTGTCCATCCTGTCGTTTTGCACCTTTGCCATGAAAAACGCCTCACTTTCCCACTCTCCGGGGCGTGCGGGCCGTACCCGGCTCCACAACAAAACCGCGCGAAGGCGCTGCCCCGAATCCGCACCGACGCATGGATTCAAGGGACGAAAGACATCCTTCCGCGGTTCCACCCTTGTTGACGCGCAAACGCGCGCCCACTTTCATTTCACTGATGCCATCGCTCCGGGATGCCAACCCCATCGACACGAATTGCACCGTTATCATACTAAAGAACGCCTGCTTTGTCAAGCATTGCGCGCGATTTTGGGGCGTCTCTGCACCGTTTGGGCATCTCATCGCCCCCACGGCTTTCCATCTGCCCCGGCCGGGCCGCTCAGGCGCTCCTTCGCGCCGGAGGGCGGTGCACCGGCCTGCGGCCGCTCACGCGCATCATGTGCGAAAGCTGTTCGCTGTCCCACAGTGACACGCCTATGCGCTGCGCCAGCTCCTGTGCCGCGCGCGTAAACCGCCCCGTGCACAGCACCACCGCCTTGTCGCACCCGTAGTACTGCGCGCCGGCAAAGGCCTCCTGCACGGCCGCGTTTCCCACGGCGCCCTTGTAGTTTTTGCACTGGATGGCATACGTCTTGCCGTTGCGCTCGGCCAGGATATCCACCCCCTGGTCGCCGCTGGCGCGCGTCACCTGCACATGTCTGAAACCGTTGTCCGAAAGCACCTGCGCGGCGTAAGCCTCAAACTCCCCGCCGGTCAGCCTCAGGCAGCGCGAGGCGGCGTTTCTGCGCGCCCCCAGGAGCCTGAACAGCCGCGCAAACGGCCATAGCAGCACCCCGATGATCCCGCGCAGCAGCGCCCACAGCCCGCGCGCGATCAGCACAATCAGCTGTCCCAACGCCCGCAGCAGCGCCACCACCGCGCCTGCAATGCCCTCGCAAACCATATCCACCAGCGTCAGCAGGCCGTCAAACAGGGTAGAAAGCAGTCCTCTCCTCTTCTTGCGTTTGGCCAAGCGGCAAGTCCTCCGTCTTTGTCGTATCGTGATGGCGACGCGCTAGCCCTGCGCGCCGTCCTCCTGGCGGATGCGCTCAAACACCGCGTCCACCACCTTCTGCTCGTGCCGGGTAAACTTTCGCCCTTCCAGAAACGCCCTGGCCATCTCCGGCCTGCGGCGCAGGGTGATGTAAAGCGATTCGCTCAGCTGCCAATCCACAATGTGCTGGTGATTGCCGTTGAGCAGCGGCTCCGGCACCGTCAGCCCCTCAAACTCGCGCGGGCGCGTGTACTGCGGGTATTCCAGCAGGCCCGAGGAAAAGCTCTCCGTCTGCGCGCTTTCCTGGCAGCCGAGCACCCCCGGCACCAGCCGGGCCACGCAATCCACCAGCACCATCGCCCCCAGCTCTCCGCCGGTGAGCACATAATCGCCGATGGAGATTTCCTCATCGATGTACAGGTCAAGCGCGCGCTGGTCGACCCCTTCATAATGTCCGCACAGCAGGATCAGCTCCTGCTCTTTGGAAAGCTCCTCCGCCTTCTTCTGCGTCAGCGTCGCGCCCCGCGGCGACAGATAGATGCGCTTGCCGCAAAAGTGCTCGCCCTGCACATCGCGGATGGCATCCGCAATCGGCTGGGCGAGCATCACCATGCCTGCGCCGCCGCCATAGGGCGCATCGTCCGTGTTGTGATGCTTGTTGAGGGAATAGGGCCGGATATCCACCTCGCGAATATCCAGCAGACCAGCCTTCTGCGCCCGGCCCAGTATGCTCTGGTGCAGCGGCGCAAACATCTCCGGGAATATGGTCAGTATGGTGATCTTCATGGTTCCTCCGGCCCTGCGCCGTCCGGCACGCCGCCATCCGGCGCGCCATCCGCACCGCCGGGCAGCAGCGTCACGCGCTGGCGCTCCATCTCCTCGAGCACCGCGTACATCTTCTCTTCCTGCGTGTCGATTTCAAGGATCTCGATCGCCCGCAGCGTGATCGTCTCCTCCTCCGCCTCCCGGCCAAAGAAGTCGAGCACCCGCAGCTTGAGGCGCAGGCCGTTGGCCTCCATCACGCGGCCGGTGATCATGTCATCGCCAATGATCACGCTGACAATCTCCCTGCGCTCCCGGCACTCGAGCAACACGCTGAGCAGCAGGTCGGTATCCTCCGCCGGCAGGTCATTAAAAAAGAAGCGGTGGTGCTGCTTGTGGTAGGTCATGAGCATGGCCAGACGCTGCTCATACTCCTCCCCGGAGAGCACCTGAATCACGTCCTGATTGCGGCGCACGCGCCAGCCGTCGATCTGCCCCCACGGGGTCAGGTCGCACATGAGCGTGTGCAGCCCGTCCACCGCCTCCACAAAACCGGCAGAAAACCCTTCGGGATCATCCGGGTCCGTATACACCGAGGCCAGCGCGCCCTGTGCCGCCAGAATGCGCAGAAGATAGACCATGTATCCGTTGTTCATCGCTCAATATCTCCTTCTGGGCAGGTAAAAGCGCCTGTTTCCCCAGATATCCACGATCATCACGCACGGTTCGCCCGCGCAGACGGGCATCTCCAGCGCCGTAGCAAGCGCAGGCGAAGACGCGCTGCGCGAACTGCTCACACACCGGCGGTAGATATCCCCCTGCACAAACCCGGCCGACCACTGATCCACCGCATCCAGGCCCGAAATGCCCTGCTCTTTCGCCTGATCACAGGCAAAGTCGATCAGGCGCACGGTATACGAGCTGATCGCCGGAAAGACCTCCGCTTCCACCCGGCAGTCATCCGGGCCGCAGGGTGCCTCCACATCGTAGGCAAAGTGAAAGGTTGCATCCTGCATCGTCTGATTGAGGCGCTTGCCGGCCACGGAGATGGCCAGCGGGCTGCGGTCCACGCACACAAAGCGCCTGTCAAGCTGCGCGGCGGCCACCGCGGTGGTGCCGCTTCCGGCAAACAGATCGCACACCAGGTCGCCCGGCTGCGACGCACAGCTCACGATTCGCTGAAGCAGCTTGAGGGGCTTTTGCGTTTCAAAACCTGTGCGCTGGGGGTCCTTCTGCTGCAGGTGGCTGATGTCGTCCCACACGTCGCCGGGATAGGTGGGCTCATCGTCATAATAGCGGTATTCCCTTCCGCCGGACATGATGGACCGGTAGGTGCGCCCATCCGAATCGACCGCGCGGCGCATGTGGTTGCTGCGCGTCTCGCTGCGCGCCACCGGGACGGCGCGGATGTTGAAATAATAGGAGCGGGATTTGGCGTAAAACAAAATCACGTCATGCTTGCGCGGAAAATAGGTGCGCGCGCGCCCGCCGGTCTGGTATGCCCAGATGATCTCGTTGAGAAAGTTGTTTTCGCCGAATATATCGTCCATCAGCAGCCGCAGATGCGCATACATGTGGCTGTCGATGTGCAGGAAAATCGTGCCCTCTTTTTTCAAAAGCTGGCGGGAAAGCGTGAGCACATCGCGCATCATGGCCAGATACTGCTCGCGGCTTTGCCACCGGTCGTCGTAAGCCGGCAGGGCGAGGGCAGGCGAACCGGTCTTATGCCCCTGTGTGCCCACGCGCACTTTCATATCAAACCGCCTGCCGGTGTTAAACGGCGGATCGAGATACACCGTCTGCACACTCTCGCCATAGCGCGAGAGGAGCTGCTGACCACAGGCGGGCAGTTCCGCCTGAATCAGCGTGCCTGTGCTCTCCCGGCCCATCTGCCGCTCGGCGGCGCAGCGGATATAGGTACAAGCCATTGTCGCCCCTCCGTCCTTCGCATCACCCGCCTTGCAGCGCCGGTATGCGTTCCCTTCTATTTATTATACTGTTTTTTGCCCCCTGTGGCAAGATGCTTTCCCCCTGCGCCGCGGGCGCAGACAAAGCACCCGCCTTCGCTTGCTGCGAAGGCGGATGCCTCTGTCCATCCCCCTTTTCTGCGCGGAATTTCCCCGCCCGTCAGGGGGCTACCGCCATCTCCTCCTGGGGCACAGCCCGCACGCTCGCAACGCCAAAGTAGTGCGCCATGCTCTCGTTTGTCCAGACCGCCGGGTCCTCGTAGACGGTGGGCTTGCCGGTCAGCGTCTGCACCGTCCAGGCGGGCAGGAGCACATCATCCTCTGCCCCGGCTGCTTCGCACAGCGCATATTCCCGCTGAAACTGGGCAATGTAGGCATCCTGCGTGCCGTCGAGCTGATCGCAGATGAGCTGCACATAGTGGCTTTGCTGCCCGCCTGCGCACCAGACGGCCAGCGCGCCCGCTGCCAGCACCGTGCAGACCGCAAGCGAGCGCCTTGTGGCAAGCACCGCCCGGCGGCGCGAAGGCAGGCGCATGAGCACCAGCACCAGCGCGATGGGGGAGGCCAGCACCACATAGCTGTGATACATGTTGACCACGCGGCCCGAACCGGCGTAGCCGGAGGAATACATGTGCGGAATGATCATCGCGCACAG
>DVJV01000214.1 GCA_018716525.1 Candidatus Ventricola gallistercoris | reverse complement strand
GGGTTGGAGTTGACCAGCACCACCTCCACGCCCTCTTCCTTGAGGACGCGGCAGGCCTGCGTGCCGGCATAGTCAAACTCCGCCGCCTGACCGATGACGATCGGGCCGGAGCCGATGACCAGCACTTTGTGAATGGATTCTTTCTTAGGCATGCGTATGTCCCCCTTACTTGCTCTTGTTTTCGCGCACCATGGCGAGGAAGTCGTCAAACAGGTAGCTCGTCTCGCGCGGGCCGCCGCAGGCCTCCGGGTGGAACTGCACAGAGAACGCCTTTCTGTCGGTGTAGCGCACGCCCTCGACGGTCTGGTCGTTCCAGTTCACGTGGCTGACCACCGCGCCCTCGGGCAGGTGATCCGGGTCCACCATGAAGCAGTGGTTCTGCGGGGTGACGGAGCACGTGCCGCGCGCAAGGTCCTTCACCGGATGGTTGACACCGTGGTGGCCATACTTCATCTGCACCGTGCGCCCGCCCATCGCCAGCGCCATGAGCTGATGGCCCAGGCAGATGCCAAACACCGGCACCTTGTCCATCAGCTCCCGAATGGCAGCGATTGCCTCAGGATTATCCTGCGGATCTCCGGGGCCGTTGGTGAGCATCACGCCATCGCAGCCGTTTTCCAGAATGGTCTTGGCAGGCGTGTTGGCCGGATACACCTTGAGCGTGCAGCCGCGGCGCTTGAGGCTCTTGAGAATGCCGCGCTTGAGGCCGAAGTCCATCACCGCGATGGTTAGTTCCGCACCCTCGTTGATCACATAGGGCGCAGCACAGGTGCACTGTGCCACCTGATCGTGCATTTCAAAGGCGCGCGCCAGATCGAAATCCTCCTGCGTCGGCTCCCCCTCCACGATGCGGCCGCGCAGCGTGCCAAACACGCGCACGTGCTTGGTCAGCGCGCGGGTATCCACACCATACAAGCCGGTAACGCCCTGCTCGTCCAGGTACTGGTCGAGCGTCTTTTTCATCTGCCAGTTGCTTGGCGTATCGCACAGCTCGGATACCACAAACCCGCGCATCCGCACGCCGTCGCTCTCGTTGTCGATGTCATTGATACCCACGTTTCCGATCAGCGGATAGGTCATGCACACGATCTGCCCGCAGTAAGACGGATCGGTCAGCGTCTCCTGATATCCTGTCATGCCGGTGGTAAAGACCACCTCGCCCGTCACCGGAACCTTGTGCCCAAAAAGCGTTCCCTCATAGCGGGAACCATCTTCCAGAATCAGGTATGCCATCGGCTCTCTCCCCTTTGTCGTGATCCATCAGTGATGGTTGTAATCGCTGTGCCAAACCGGGCCATCTGATGCGCCCGGCCTTAAGGCCCGCTGGCGGTTCATGCGCACATCCGCGCATATTTTGTATAGTATACAGCGGTCTGTTGCCGCGCGTCAAGCGCACGCCGCCGCCTTTCCGACGCTCTGCGGGCAAAAAGAAGGCCGCCCCAGGCGGCCTTCCATGCAAAAAAGGGAACAGAAAACAGCACAGCCTGCGCAGCCCCGATTACCAGTGCAGTGCGCTTCATACTGTTTCCCCTCCCTCTTTTTTTAAAGTGCCCGGCGATATACCGGGCGCAAGATTATCGGAACATCATTTCCTCGCGGCGCGGTCCGTTGGAAACCATGCGGATCGGGCAGCGAATCTGCTCTTCCAGGAACTCCACATACCGGCGCGCATTCTCAGGCATCTGCGCAAAATCGCGGATGCCGCGCGTATCGCACTTCCAGCCGGGCAGCGTCACATACACCGGCTTGCAGCGCTCCAGCTTGGGCGTGACGGGGAAGCGCTCCACGCGCTCGCCATCGCACTCATAGGCGACACACACCGGAATTTCGTCCAGATAGCCGAGCACGTCCATGTTGGTGAGCGCCACTTCGGTCGCGCCCTGCATTTCGCAGCCATAGCGCGTAGCCACGCAGTCAAACCAGCCCACCCGGCGCGGACGGCCCGTCTTGGCGCCGTACTCGCCGCGGTCGCCGCCGCGCTTGCGCAGCTCTTCCGCCTCGTCGCCGAAGAGCTCCGTGGTGAACGGGCCCGCACCCACGCAGGAGGAATACGCCTTGGTCACGGCGATGATCTCCTTGATCGACCACACCGGGACACCCGCGCCCACCGGCGCATAGCCCGCCAGCGGCGAAGAGGACGTGACCATCGGATAGATGCCGTGGTCAGGATCGCGCAGCGTGCCAAGCTGGCCTTCCAGCAGGATATTCTTGCCCTCGCGGACCGCCTGCATCAGGTAAGCGTCGGTATCGGCGACAAACGGGCGGATCTTCTCTCCCAGATCGGTCAGCTTGGCGATGAGCGCCTCCAGATCGATCGGCTCCTTGTGGTAAAGCGAAGTGATCAACGCGTTCTTGATATCCAGCGCATGGGCGAGCTTCTCGCGCAGCACATCGGGATAGTAGAGCTGGCAAAGCTGAAGGCCGATCTTCTGGAACTTATCCCCGTAGAACGGCGCAATGCCCGACTTGGTGGAGCCGAAGGAATTCTTCCCCAGGCGCTCTTCCTCATAGCAATCCAGCGCGATGTGATACGGCATGAGCACCTGCGCCCGCTCGGAGACGAGCACCTTGGGCTGCGGCACGCCCTGCTGGGTCACCTCATTGAGCTCCCGCAGAAACGCCTCGATATCCAGCGCCACGCCCGGGCCGAGCACATTGACCACATCCGGACAGCACACGCCGCTGGGCAGCAGATGCAGCGCAAAACGGCCGTAATCATTGATAATGGTATGACCTGCATTGGCGCCGCCCTGGAAACGGACGACGATGTCAGACTGGGAAGCGAGCATGTCAGTGATCTTGCCCTTGCCCTCGTCGCCCCAGTTTGCGCCGACAATTGTGCGCACCACGGAGGTTCAACCCCTTTCACAAAGAGAAAGCGGCAAAAGCCGCATAGCGAAATATGGTTTTTCCAATGGTTTATAATACAAGATCGGTCTGTTTTTGTCAAGGGATTTCGCGAGCTTCCCCGAAAATGCGCGAAGTCTGCCGCATAGTGCCGCCCGTTTGCCGCGCAAAACGCACGCAGCCGCCTGGCGCTCAGCCCGCGCAGGCTGTCTGGCCGCCCTCCTCCGGTTCCAGGCTTGGCACACCGCCAAATACCCGGTCGATCAGCATCGTCAGCTCACAAAATGCCTGGGTCAAGCCCAGTTCGCCTTCCATCTGAGCCGCACAGCTGCGGTAATACCAGGCGTGCATCCGCTTGTCCTGCTGGTGAAAGCGCAGAAAAACGGTCTCTCCCTCGCGCGCGTAGTCCCGGCTGATGGCCCGCATGTTGCTCAGCTTATCCGCTATGGCGATGATCTTGGTGGCCCGGCATCCGCCGGCCAGACGCCTGACCGCATCGCGCTTGCGCACTCCCCAGCTCTGGCACGGATTGCCGCCCCGGATCTGGCTTTCCGCACGCACCAGATTGGCCACGCGCTGCCCGAACTGCTGGCAAAGCGTCTCATACTCTACGTCGCAATCCTCCAGAACGTCGTGCAGCGCCGCCGCTGCCAACACCTGCGGATCGTCCGTGAGCGTCGCCGCGATGGAGACCACCTCCATCGGATGGACGATATACGGCGTTTCGGACCCCTTGCGCAGCGCACCGTCGTGTGCCTGCGCCGCAAAGATCACTGCCTGCGTCACCAGCGTCATGGGCTCCCTCGCTTTCTGCTCACCCTTTGGCGTCATACTCTCCGTCAAACACATGTGCAGCGGGGCCGGTCATGTAAACATGTCCGCTCGCCTCATTCCACTCGATGTCCAGTTCGCCGCCATCGAGCACGACAGTGGCGCGCCGCTGCGCCAGGCCGCACAGGCTCGCTGCCACAAGCGTCGCACAGGCGCCCGTGCCGCAGGCCAGCGTCACGCCGCTTCCACGTTCCCACACCCGCATGCGAAGCCTGCCGGGCGAAAGGACATTGACAAACTCGATATTCACTTTTTCAGGAAACGCCGGATGCTGCTCCAGAACCGGGCCATACCGGCGCACGTCAAACGTCTCCACCGGCTCGCTCAGAAAGATCACCCCATGGGGGTTTCCCATCGACACCGGCGTGATGGCAAACGTGCGATCCAGCACGCGGATGCTGCACTGCGTCACCACACCGCTTCCCAGCAGGCAGGGCACGCGGTCGCACTCCGTGACGGGCTCCCCCATATCCACCTGCACGCGGCTGACCTTATCCCCTTCGAGTGTCAGGCGCAGCGATTTGATGCCCGCGTCCGTCTCCAGGGTGATCTGCATGCGCCGCGTCATGCCGTGTTCATAGACATACTTGCCCACGCACCGGCTGGCATTGCCGCACATCTCGGCGCGGGAACCATCCGCGTTGTACATTTCCATGCGGAAATCGGCCACAGTGCTCGGTGCAATGAGCACCAGACCATCGCTGCCGATGCCAAAGTGCCTGTCGCTTACGGCGACAGCCAGTGCCGGAGGATCGCTGACTTGTTCTTCAAATGCATTGACATACACATAGTCATTCCCCAGGCCGTGCATCTTGGCAAATCTCATGGCTCTCCATCACCGTCCGGTTTCCATATTATATATTGTAATTCGCGCTCATGTGCACGCTTTCCTGCCAAGCCGCCTAAGTTTGGCGAAAAAGCGGGGAGCGCATTTCCCGTCCTGTCGCCTTCCTCTTCTATAGGAAGTATGCCTGCCTGCGGCTTTTCCCCTCCTCCGCTTCCTTATTTGATCTAGGCGCTTTTCCCGTCATTTTTCCTGCAAGGATTCCCGCTTCTTTCCAGGCAACAGAATATTGGTTTTTTTCTATGGGATCTTCATTTTGCATGAATCTTTTCTTATCCGCCAT
>DVJV01000213.1 GCA_018716525.1 Candidatus Ventricola gallistercoris | reverse complement strand
TTATTACAAACACTTTGAGCAATAGGAATGCTGCAAAACGTGGTTGCATCGTATCAGGTTGATGGCTTTATGGCAGAAGCAGGCGATGTTGGGGCACGATCGAAATAGTTGTAAAGCCTGCGGGAGGGTTGCATGATGCGGTATAGAAATCTGTTTACGCTGTACATAGGTATGATGGCGCTGTATTTTGTTGCCGGAGCCGCTTATGCGGAAAATGTTTGTGTGGCGGTTATTAGCGATGCTGGCGATGCCGTGAAGCTGCATTTGTGCGCACAGCCCTTGACAGAATCGCAATCGCACAGGCTGTATTTCAACGGTGCGCGTGTGATCTGCCATTGTGATTCCACCATGGATGGATGGACGAGCGTTACGGCAGGCGCGAAGCAAGAGGACGTTCTGTGCAGCGGATCTTTGAATCAGGATGCGGTTGTGGCATGCGCAGCACCCGGGATGCGGCTGACCCTGTTGGGTGAAACGGGCGGGCATGAGTACCTGGCACAGTATGTAAATGCAGAGGTTGCCGATGTGCAGGTACCGGAAAGCGCCAGTCTGACCGGGTATGCGCAGATCCTGCGGGGAGAAGAATCCTTTGTCAATGCGACGGACGGCACGAAGCTGACGATGGATGATCTGGACCGGTGCTTTGGGTTGTTGGAAGAGATGACCGCAACGTGCTATGTGTCCATTGATCTCGACGCAGATGGCGAAGAGGAGGTTATCGTTTGCGTCGCGTGCAGTGGTTCTGGCTTTGGATATCTGGTTTTGGATGAGACGGATGAATGGGTGTATGGTCATGCGTTTTACATTCGTGCGATGCACAATTTGAAGGCGGATGGCACGTTTGCCTATTCCAGCGGGGCGGCGGATTCCGGGATTGGATATCTTTGCCTTGATGGTGCGAGCGCGCAGGTTATGGAGATCGCCAGCTTGTGCTTCCAGGCGGATGGTGCAATTCACTACTATGCCGGTGGTCAGGAAGTGACGGAGGAAGCCTTTCGTCAGATAGAGCAGGCCCAATGTCTTAAAGCGGCTCCGGTATGGCAAAACTTCCCCTGATCCGGTATAGAAAATGGCGGAAACACGGAATGCCCCCTACCCCAATACGGCGATGCGGAAGGAGAATGCGCAATGAAGAGACGAACTGCCATTGCAGGGATCGTGCTGGCGTGCCTGATTCCTGTGGCGGCTTGGGCAAACAGCTGGGGCCTTCGGGGCGAATTGTTGAGCGCGGTTTCGGCGGTCAACACATGGAATGACTATGCCGTCTGGGGCAAGCAGGCGGGCAACGCGGCGGTGATGCGCAGCCGGTATCACGCTGCGCTGATGCGGGTGGAGGATGGCGAATTGGGCGTCTATTCCACGGCGGTGTATCAGCCGGAAGACGAGTTGGCAGATACCGTTTCGCTCGAGGCGGACGGCGATGCGCTGGTGCTGACCTATGGAGAGGGGCAACAGCGCGAGCGGTATGAATTCGGGTCCTGTGAATATGGATATTGCCTCACGCGCGCGCAGATTGGCGATTTCCGGGTGGAATTGGTCAACGAAAGCGGATGGTATCGTTTTCTCGCCAGCGACGCGCAGGGGGAGGCCTATCTGGGCTTTGTGCCGTATCTGAGGAAGTTTCACATCGACCTCTTTCCGCGCTCGGTGGAGGAGGTTCGTCATTTGAACGCGATGCTGGCCGTGGTGGACAGCGGCAGTGTGGTGATGACGGAAGAAGAGGGCCTGCATTGTCAGAATGTTGGCACGGGAACGGCGCCGGTGTATTCCGCGCCCTTTGGAGAGGCTGCATGGCGTGCGGGAAATGGCAAGGCAGCGGTGGGGCTCAGGGGCGAGTTCTGGCAGATTGGCTCGTATATCGGCGCGGACGGCGAGGAATATGTTCGCATTCGATACGATGTCAGCGAGCGAACCCAGCGCATCGGCTATGTGCGGGCGCAGGATATCGGGGAGCAGGTTTCCGAGGAAACGACGGACGACCCGATCTGTGTGGATATCGTGGCGCGCAGCGACACGTATCTGACGGATGATCCCGATGTCTCCGAGTACCGGCAGCTTGAGGTGCCGGCGGGCACGCAGCTTACCTGCATGGCGATATACAAGGATGTGTATGCCTATGTCGCCGGAGAGGTGCGCGAGGATCGGTTTGTGGATGGCGGCGCGGCCGTGTGGGGCTTTGTGCCATTGCGTGACCTGGACGTAGACCCGAATGGAAACTATCCCGCAGAGCTGTGTGAGGATGTGATGGCGCGCCTGGAGGGGGCGTGGGAATTCTATGCAGGCGGCAATCAGGCGCAGGATGTGCTGGTCTTCGATGGACACGGGAATTTCCAGGGCACCTACTGGCTCTCTGAAGATGGAGCCCGAAGCGACGTTACGGGAACGTACAAGGTGACGCCCTATCATACGACCTGCAATCTCTATTGGAATGATCCGCCCTATGTGCTCACACTGACCGGTGACGACGGAAGCGTCAACGTCAAGGGCCTGAGCTTTTCCGAGGATCAGGGGGAGGAAATCTTCAGCCTGACCGATTGGGAGGGCGGAGGCGGATACAGGCGTATTGATGCGCAGGACGATGGAAACGGGTAAGCCCTGTTGCTTGCCATTGTGCGCGCAGTGTGGTATCCTGTCAGCAGCGTGAAGGGAGGAATTCGGTGTGAAAAAAGTGATTGCCGGATCGGTGCTGGCCGGTTCGTCGCTGCTTGCGGCAGCCCTGCTTCTGGCGGGCTCCATGGCCAACGATTGGACGATCAATGGAGCGCATTCGGCCCTGTGGAACCTGCAGCGGTATGGCCTGATGCCGGCGCTGTATGCCTTTGCGGGCATCGGTATCATCGGTTTCTTGCTGGCAGCGTGGGGATTGATCGAAAAGGACGCATGATCAGGATCGCTTTAAAAACAGAAAAAGCGCGCTATCTGTTATCCCTTAAGGGGGGGTAGATAGCGCGCTTTCATGCAAAAAGAACAGTTTCGATTAGGGCGCAGTGCGAATGGCTCAGCCAATCTTCCGCTTTTCGCCTTCGGTAGCGCAGGCGCCGCATGCGGCACAGTTCTTGCAGGCTGATTCGTCTTCGGCGATGAGCAGCTCCTGCTGGCGGCGCTTGGCATCCACATCGTGCGCGACGGCGAGCATCAGGCGGATGCGGTTTTCCTGGTTGACCTTCGTGGCCGACAGGTCGTAGTCGATCGGCACGATGTTGATACCCGGATGCACCTGTGTCAGCCGCCGGATCATGCCCTTGCCGCAGATGTGGTTGGGCAGGCAGCCAAAAGGCTGTGTGCAGATGATGTTTTCATAGCCGTTTTCGGCCAGCTCGAGCATCTCGGCGGTGAGCAGCCAGCCTTCGCCCATCTTGCTGCCGTAGCCGATGACGCCCTTGACCAGCGACTTGGTGTGCGCAAATGACGTGGGCGGCACAAAGCTTGGGTGCGGCGCAAACGAGGCGATGAGCATCTTTTCCATGCTCTTCACATAGCGCATCAGCGCCTTGCACACCAGCAGCTTGAGCGGGTTGCCGCCGTAAAGGTGGATGTCCTCGATGCGGTTGTCGATCTTAAAGAGCGCAAACCCCATGATTCCCGGCAGCATGTACTCGCAGTCCTGTGTGCGCAGGAAGGCCTCCAGGCCGTTGTTGCCCAGCGAGGAATACTTGACGTAGATCTCGCCAACGATGCCCACGCGCGTTTTGCGCTCCCGGCTGCGCTCGATGGCGTCAAAGTCCGCCACAATGCGCGAGAGGTTCTGGGCCATCTCTTTGCGGGAGAGGCCATGTCCCCGGTTAAACTGGGCGATCAGATCCTCGTTCCACCGGGCGATGAGCGCGTCGGTTTCGCCTTTTTGCAGCTCATAGGGGCGCGTCTGGTTGGATGCGCACATGATGCAGTCGCCATACACGAGCGAAGCCACAACCTGCCGGATGAGCGGCAGCGTCAGCTTGAAGCCCGATGCGCGCTCCAGGCCCGACATGTTTACAGAGATCACCGGCACTTGCGAGAGACCGGCCTTTTTGAGCGCCTTGCGCAGCAGATAGATGTAGTTACTGGCACGGCAGCCGCCGCCGGTCTGCGTGATGATGAGCGCGACTTTGTTAATATCGTATTCGCCGGAATGCAGCGCGTCCAGAAACTGGCCGATGACCAGCAGCGCGGGCACGCAGGTATCGTTATGCACGTACTTGAGTCCCTCTGCCATGACGCCCGGGCCGTGGTTTTTGAGCAGCACGGCATTGTATCCGTTCAGCCGGAGCACCTTTTCAATGAGGGAAAAGTGGAACTCCAGCATGTTGGGCACGAGGATGGTATACCCGGCTTCCCGCATTTCCTTGGTGAATTCAACGTGTTCGCTGGGCATGGTATCACTCCTTTTGGTCGTTTCCTGCCGTGCGCTTCTGCGCATCAGCGAGCGCACGCTGCTGGTCGATGGCCGCAAACAGGGAGCGCAGGCGGATGCGCACCGCGCCGAGGTTGGTGATCTCGTCGATCTTGATCTGGGTGTAGATCTTGCCCTTCGACTCGAGAATCTCGCGCACCTCGTCGGTGGTAATGGCGTCCACACCGCAGCCGAAGGACACCAGCTGCACCAGGTTCATGTCTTCCTGGGTGGTGATGTAGCGCGCGCTGGCGTACAGGCGGGAGTGGTAGGTCCACTGGTTGAGCACGCCCACCGGCTCGCGGTGCATGTGCCAGGAGAGCGAGTCCTCGGTCACAACGGCTGCGCCGAATCCGGCGATGAGCCGGTCGATGCCGTGGTTGATCTCCGGGTCCACGTGGTACGGCCTGCCGATCAGCACGACGATGCGGCGGCCTTCCTTTCGCGCCTGCTCGATCATCTGTTCGCCCTTGCTGCGGATGTCCGCCATGTAGGCATCATATGCGGCATAGGCGGCGTCGCACGCATGGCGCACTTCCTTGGCAGTGATGTCCGGGAAATGCTTTTGCAGAATGGCCGTCAGCTTCTTGGGGAAAGCGCGCCGGTGGTCGATGCCCACATAGTCGTGAATGAAGTCAATCTCCCGCACGGCGGGCATGTTCGCGGCGATGACCTCGGGGTAGTAGGCGACGACCGGGCAGTTGTAGTGGTTGTCGCCGAGCTTTTCATCGAGGTTGTAGCTCATGCAGGGGTAGAAGATGGTCTTGACGCCCTGCTTGATGAGCCAGTCGACGTGGCCGTGCATGAGCTTGGCCGGGAAGCACACCGTGTCCGAGGGGATGGTTGCCTGTCCGGCGATGTACAGCTTGCGACCGGAGAATGGGGAGACGACCACATCAAACCCGAGGTCTGCAAACAGCGCGTGCCAGAAGGGGAGAAGCTCATAGAGGTTGAGCCCCAGCGGGATGCCGATGCGGCCGCGCGGCGCATCTTCGCGCCGCACGTTCATCAGCCCGGTGAGCTTCTCCTGCTTGTAGGCATACAGGTTCAGCCCGTTGCTGTGGTGGTTGCCGGACACAGGGCGGTCGCAGCGGTTGCCGCTGATGAACCGGCGGCCCGAGCCGAAGTCGTTGACCGTCAGGCGGCAGTGGTTTTCGCACAGGCCGCAGCGCGTCTGGCGCACATCATGGGTGAAGGCGTTCAGCGCGTCAAGGCTGAGCACCGTGCTTTCCCCGGGAATCAGGGCGCGCTGGTCGCGCGCGTGCAGCGCGGCGCCGTATGCGCCCATCAGCCCGGCGATGTCCGGACGGATGACGTCAACGCCCAGCTCCTTTTCAAAGGCGCGAAGCACGGCGTCGTTGAGGAATGTGCCGCCCTGCACGACGATGTGCTCGCCCAGCTCCTGCGGGCCCGAGCAGCGGATGACCTTGTACAGCGCATTTTTGACCACCGAGATGGACAGGCCGGCGGAGATGTCGGTCACGTCTGCACCATCCTTCTGCGCCTGCTTGACGGAGGAATTCATGAATACCGTGCAGCGGGAACCCAGGTCCACCGGGCGGCGCGAGGCGAGGCCGAGCTGGGAGAAGGACTCGATGTCGTACCCCAGCGCGCTGGCAAACGTCTGCAAGAATGAGCCGCAGCCGGAGGAGCAGGCCTCGTTGAGGAAGATGTTGTCGATCACGCCGTTGTGGATCTTGAAGCACTTGATGTCCTGTCCGCCGATGTCGATGATGAAATCGACATCCGGCATGAACGCGCGGGCGGCGGTGAAGTGGGCCACGGTTTCCACCAGGCCGAAATCGACGCCGAACGCATTGCGGATCAGGTCCTCGCCATAGCCGGTGACGGCCCCGGCGCGGATGATCCAGTCCGGATGATCGCGGCGCAGTTCGGTGAGAAAATCGCGCACGTGCGGCACGGGATCGCCGCTGTTAGACTGGTAGCGGGTGAGCAGCAACTCGCCGTCCGCGGAGATGACGACGGATTTGATCGTCGTGGAACCGGAGTCGATGCCCAGGTAAACGTCCCCTGTATACGCCTTTGGATCGCGCCGGGCAACGCAGGCCTTGGCATGGCGCGCGCGGAATGCGTCGAGCGCCTCCTGGGAGTCAAACAGGGGCGGCAGGGCGTTGTAGCTTTCGGTGCTGTGGAAGGCGTCGATGGCCTCCATGCACTCGCTGAGCAGCACAGGCTCGCTGACCTGGTGAGCCGCGCCGAGCGCGACGAAATAGAGCGACTGCTCCGGGCAGACGCCCTTGAGACCCAGCGCCTCATCAAAGCAGGCGCGCAGCTCGCTCATGAATGTGAGCGGGCCGCCCAGGTAAACGACGTTTCCGGCGATGGGGCGCCCCTGAGCCAGGCCGCCTATGGTCTGGTTGACCACGGCCATGAAGATGGAGCGCGCCACGTCTGCGCGCTTGGCGCCCTGGTTGAGCAGGGGCTGCACGTCCGTCTTGGCGAATACGCCGCAGCGGGAGGCAATGGTGTAGGTGCGCTCGGCGTGCGCGGCTTCTTCGTTCATCTGGGTGGGCGTTATGCCCAGCAGCGTGGCCATCTGGTCGATGAACGCACCGGTGCCGCCTGCACAGGAGCCGTTCATGCGCACCTCAAGCGTGCCCTGCAAAAAGAGGATCTTGGCATCCTCGCCGCCCAGCTCGATGATCACATCGGTGCCGGGCATCAGCAGATCGGCGGCTACCTTGGTCGCATAGACCTCCTGAACGAAGGAGATGTGCGAACCCAGCGCCAGGCCCATGCCGGCTGAGCCGGAAATGCTCAGCTGTACCGGCTCGCCGTGGATGACTTCGTTGTCAAGGCGCGTGAGCAGCTCGCGTGTTTTCTGAGTGATGAGGGAGAAGTGGCGGTCGTAGCAGGAGTATACGATTTGATCCTGATCGTCGAGCACGACGCACTTGATGGTCGTCGAACCGATGTCCAGGCCGATTCTGAGCGTGCCGGGCATAAAGCGCGATCCTTTCTAATTAAAGCGACATGAAGTATTTCAGCAATGGTTACACATATGGAACGGATGTCAACATGTCATTATAGACGATTGCCCGATATTTTACAAGATCAAATCTGAAGCAGTCAAATCTTAACGGGATTTTGACTGCCGCCAGCGATGGGCTTGCGCGACGGCGGCGCACGGCGCCAGGCGTTGCAGCGGCGGGAATTGCCCGATGGCGCTTGATGTGGCGGAAGGTCTGTGCTATAATCACAAGATGTATGAATCTGTGCATTTCAATCAGACGGGAGGGACGCCAATGGCCAGACTGGAGGCGTATGACAAGTCGCTCGATTACTCCTATGCGCCGGGCATCTTTCCGGCGACGGAGTGTCTTCACAATGCCAAAGACCGGTGCCTGAGGCTGTTGCTGTCCTCCAGCAGCGAAAAGAGCGCGGGCGCACAGGCGCTCAGACAGGCGGCCGAGGCCTCGGGCGTGCGCGTGGAAATTGCGGATCGCGCGCTGGAGCGCATCTCCCGCAAGGAAAACTGCTTTGCCGCTATGGTCTACCGCAAGGCGGAAGGCGTCTTTGACGATGCCGCGCCGCACGTGGTGCTGCACCATCCCAGCGACAGCGGCAACCTGGGCACGATTCTGCGCACGGCGCTGGGATTTGGGCTGCGCAATATTGCCGTCATCCGCCCCGCGGTGGATTCGGATGACCCGCATGTGACCCGTGCGTCGATGGGCGCGGCATTTTCGCTCAATGTGCGCCATTTTGGCAGCTTTGAGCAGTACCGCGAAGAGTTTGCAGACAGGCAGCTTTTTCCCTTCATGCTCACCGGAGCGGTGCCGCTTGAGGAGGCCGTCACCAAGGTGACAGGGCCGTTTTCGCTGGTGTTTGGCAATGAGGCGTCCGGCCTGCCGGATGATTTTGCGCAAATGGGCGTGAGCACGCTCATTCCGCACAGCCATCAGATCGACTCGCTGAATCTGGCCATCGCGGCCGGAATCGGCATGTATGCCTTTTCAAACGTCATGAAAAACCATCCCAATGATGGATAAAGGAGAAACCTATGAAGATCGTCGTGGATGCCATGGGCGGGGATTTTGCCCCGAAGGTCAATGTGGACGGCGCGATTGACGCGCTGCGCGAGTACGCCGATATGGAAATCGTGCTGGCCGGGTCGCAGGCACTTATTGAGGAAACCATCGCGGCTTATGCCGACGCGCAGGCGCTTTCTGCCGTGCGCAGCCGCCTGAGCGTTGTGGATGCGCCCGAGGTCATTTCCACCGAGGAGCACC
>DVJV01000212.1 GCA_018716525.1 Candidatus Ventricola gallistercoris | reverse complement strand
CAAAAAACGCCGGGTGCTATCGCACCCGGCGCAGGCTGTCAAAAAACCTCTTTGGGTAGTTTGGAGGGCCGCAGCCCTCCAAATGCAATCCGAATCCGGCGACATGTGCGGCGGATTCGGAAGCCTTGCTGCGCAAGGTTTCCTTGCGGTGTTTCCCGCCCGGGAGTCCCGTAGGGACGAGAGGGAAACACCGTAAATCTCGGAAAAGGACGCCCCAGGCGGACTTTTTCGACACGCTGAGCGGCCGCGGGAAAACTCCCGCAGCCGCTTGGTATAAGCCGGTTTATTCCACGATGGCGCCCTTGTTCGCGCTGGAGACCAGCTTGGCATAGCGCGCCAGATAGCCGCGCGTGACATTCGGCGGCGGGCAGACCCACTTCTCGCGGCGGGCAGCGAGCGTCGCCTCGTCGACCTTGAGCTCCAGCTTGCCGGAGGGAATGTCGATGGCGATGGTGTCGCCCTCCTCGATCAGGCCGATCATGCCGCCGCTGGCCGCCTCGGGCGAAACGTGGCCAATGGCCGCGCCGCGCGTAGCGCCGGAGAAGCGCCCGTCGGTGATGAGCGCAACCTCCTTGTCTAGCCCCATGCCGCAGATGGCGCTGGTGGGCGAGAGCATCTCGCGCATGCCGGGGCCGCCCTTGGGGCCCTCGTAGCGGATGACGACGACGTCGCCCGGGCGGATCTGGCCCTCATAGATGGCGGCGATGGCCGCATCCTCGCTGTCAAAGACGCGGGCCGGGCCCTCATGCACGAGCATCTCGCTGGCCACGGCGCTGCGCTTGACCACCGCGCCGTCGGGCGCGAGGTTGCCGCGCAGGATCATCAGGCCGCCGGTGGCCGAATACGGCGCGTCAAACGGGCGGATGACGTCGTGGTTGTAGTTCTTGGCCACGGCGATCTCCTCGCCCAGCGTCTTGCCGGAGACGGTCAGCGCATCCTCGTAGAGCAGGCCGCGGCCGTACAGCTCGCTGAGCACGCCCATCACGCCGCCCGCCAGGTGCAGGTCGATCACGTGGTGGTGGCCCGCCGGGGCCAGATGGCACAGGTTGGGCACCTTGGCGCTCGCCTCGTTGACCCAGGCGAGGTCAAAGTCGATGCCCGCCTCGTGGGCGATGGCCGGCAGGTGCAGCACGGTGTTGGTGGAGCAGCCAAGCGCCATATCCAGGCAGAGGGCGTTGCGGAAGGCCGCCTCGGTCATGATCTTGTCGGGGGTGAGGCCCTCTTCAACCATCTTCACCACGCGCATGCCGCTCTGCTTGGCCAGGCGGATGCGCGCCGCATCCACCGCGGCGATGGTGCCGTTGCCCGGCAGCGCCATGCCGATGACCTCGGTGATGCAGTTCATCGAGTTGGCGGTGAACATGCCCGAGCAGGAGCCGCAGCCCGGGCACGCGGAGGATTCCACGGCGTTCAGGCAGTCGTCGTCGATCTTGCCGGCCTTGTAAGCGCCCACAGCCTCAAACACGGAGTTGAGGTCCATGTCGCCCTTGCCGCCGGGCATTCTGCCGGGCATCATCGGGCCGCCGGAGACGACCAGCGCCGGCAGGTTCAGGCGGCGCGCGGCCATGAGCATTCCGGGCACGATCTTGTCGCAGTTGGGGATGAAGACCATGCCGTCAAACCCGTGGGCGATGGCCATCGACTCGCAGCTGTCGGCGATCAATTCGCGCGACGCCAGCGAATACTTCATGCCCACATGACCCATGGCGATGCCGTCGCACACGCCGATGGCCGGGAACTCCACGGGCACGCCGCCCGCCATGCGGATGCCATCCTTGACGGCCTGCGCGATGTTGCGCAGGTGGTTGTGTCCGGGCACGCACTCGGATTGCGCGCTCACCACGCCGATCAGCGGGCGGGCAAGCTCCTCGTCGGTCAGGCCCAGCGCCTTCCACAGGGAGCGGTGCGGCGCTTTCTCGGGGCCGGTCTTGACGCGATCACTGATTGCCATATCACAGTTCCTCCACCTTGGTGCCCCAGCTCATCTTGCTGCGCAGATCCTTGCCGACTTCCTCCAGCTGGCTGCCGGCCTCGATGCGGCGCTTGGCCAGGAAGTGCGGGCAGCCCGCCTGGTTTTCAAGCAGCCAGTTGCGGGCGAACGTGCCATCCTGAATCTCGGAGAGCACCTTCTTCATTTCCTTCTTGGTCTCCTCGGTGATCAGGCGCTTGCCGATCTCGTAATCGCCATACTCGGCGGTGTTGGAGATGGAGTAGCGCATGCCCGCAAAGCCATGGGCAAAGATCAGGTCGACGATCAGCTTCATCTCGTGGATGCACTCAAAGTAGGCGTTCTCCGGCTGGTAGCCCGCCTCCACGAGCGTGTCAAAGCCAGCCTTCATCAGCGCGGTGACGCCGCCGCACAGCACGCACTGCTCGCCGAAGAGATCGGTCTCCGTCTCCTCGCGGAACGTGGTCTTGAGAATGCCGGCGCGCGCGCCGCCGATGCCCGCCGCATACGCCAGCGCGTAATCCTGCGCCTTGCCGGAGGCATCCTGGTAGACGGCGACCAGATCCGGCACGCCCTTGCCCTCCAGGTACTGGCTGCGCACGGTGTGGCCCGGGCCCTTGGGCGCGATCATGACCACGTCGATATCCTTGGGCGGCTTGATGCAGCCAAAGTGAATGTTAAAGCCATGCGCAAAGGCCAGGATCATGCCCGGGCGCAGATACGGCTCGATGTCCTTATGGTACATGGCGGCCTGCTTCTCGTCGTTGATCAGGATCATGATCATGTCGGCGATCTTGGCGGCCTCGGCGGTGGTCATGACGGTCAGGCCCGCATCCTCCGCCTTCTTCCAGCTCTTGGAGCCCTCGTACAGCGCCACGATCACGTCGCAGCCGGAATCTTTGAGGTTGAGCGCGTGCGCATGGCCCTGCGAGCCGTAGCCCACGATGGCGATCTTCTTGCCCATGAGGTACTCGAGGTTGCAGTCCTGCGCATAAAACATCTGTGCCATATTGGTTTCCTCCTCAAATTTTGTGGGGCATATATGCATCGGGTTGCGCCCGATTTCTGCCGGTTTTGGTCAGTCAAATATATCGGAGTTCATCACCCCGTCGCCGCGCTCGAGGGAGACCACGCCGGTGCGCACAAGCTCCCGGATGCCGTAATCCTCCAGCAGGCGCAAAAGCGCGGTGATTTTGTCGTTGTCGCCGGTGATCTGAAGGATCATCGAGGACTTGGTCACATCCAGCACCTTGGCCTTGAAGATATCCACCAGGCGCATGAGCCCTTCGCGCTCGGACACACCCGCCGCCACCTTGACCAGCAGCAGCTGGCGCTCCACGGAGTTGCGCTCATCCATCACCTGCACCTTCTGCACGCAGATGAGCTTATAGAGCTGCTGCACGAGCTGCTCGATGTGCGCGTCGTCGCCCAGCACCACAATGGTGATGCGCGAGACCTCGGCATCCTGCGTGGGGCCCACCGCGAGGCTCTCGATGTTGAATCCCCTTCGGGAAAACAGACCCGATACCCGCGAGAGCACGCCCGGTTCATTGCTGACCAGCACGCCGACGGTGTAGCGGCGCAGGTTCTCTGTATTCATCAGCATGGCGTTCACCTCCGTCAGTTCAGGCAGAAGGAGTCAATCGGCGAGCCGGGCGCCACCATCGGCGCGACCATCTCGTCGATGTCCAGCATGCACTCGATCAGGCAGGGCTTGCCCTCGGCCACAGCTTTTTCAAAGGCGCTTGTGAAATCCGCAATGGTGTTCACGCGCGTGCCCTTGAGGCCGTAGGCATCGGCGAGCTTCATGAAGTCGGGCCCGCGGTCGAGCGTCGTCTGGCTGTAACGGTGGCCAAAGAAGAGCGTCTGCCACTGCCTGACCATGCCCAGCGTGCCGTTGTTGAAGATCACCACGATCACCGGGATGTCATAGCGGGCGATCGTAGACAGCTCCGTCAGGTTCATGCGGAAGGAGCCGTCGCCCGTGACCAGCGCCACCGGATGGCGCCCGGAATCGCTCGAGGCCGCGCCCATCGCCGCGCCCAGGCCAAAGCCCATTGTGCCCAGGCCGCCGCTTGTGATCAGCTGGCGCGGATGCAGGAAGGGGAAGTGCTGGGCCGTCCACATCTGGTGCTGGCCCACGTCGGTGGCCACGGTCATCTGGGGGGCCACGGAGGCCATCGCCTTGAGGATCTTGCGCGGCTCAAAGAGCTCGTCGCTCAGATATTCCTCTATCATGCTGCGCGCCTGCTGCATCCACTGCTCGTGGTGCTTCTGGCTCACGCGCGCGAGCAGCAGCTCGAGCACGATGCGCGCATCGCCGGTGATGTGCAGCGTGGTGGAAACGTTCTTGTTGATCTCCGCGCGGTCGATGTCGATGTGCAGCACCTTTGCGCCGGGGGCAAACGTGTCGGCACTTCCCAGCGCGCGGTCCGAAAAGCGCACGCCCACCGCGATGAGCAGGTCGCACCGCTGCATGGCGATGTTGGCCGCGTGCGTGCCGTGCATGCCCAGCATGCCCAGCATGCGCTCGTGCGTGGCGGGAAGGGCGCCAAGGCCCATGAGCGTGGAGGCCACGGGCGCATCCACGCGGCCGGCCAGCTCAAGCAGCGCCTCGCCTGCGCCCGAACGGATCACGCCGCCGCCGCAGTAGATCAGCGGCCTGTGCGCCTCGGCGATGAGCTGGGACGCCTGCTCAAGCCGCGGCTCCGCCTTCACCTTGTAGCGCTCCAGCGCCTCGCCGGACGGGCAAAGCTGCGCCGTGGGGTGCTTCATGGAAAGCTGCGGGATCAGCGCGCCGCCGCTGGCGGGCTCATACTCCGTTTCGGCGATCTGCACATCCTTGGGAATGTCGATGAGCACCGGGCCCGGCCTGCCGCTGCGCGCGATGTAAAACGCCTCGCGCACCGTCTGCGCCAGCTTGTCCACGCGGGTGACCAGGTAGTTGTGCTTGGTCACGGACATGGTCATGCCCGAGATATCCGCCTCCTGAAAGGAATCGGTGCCCATCAGGCTCTGGGGCACGTTGCCGGTGATGAACACCACAGGCGATGAATCCATATACGCCGTGGCAATCGGCGTCACCAGGTTTGTGGCGCCGGGGCCGCTGGTGGCGATGCACACGCCCGTGCGCCCGCTGGCGCGCGCATAGCCGTCGGCCGCGTGGCCCGCGTGCTGCTCGTGTGCGGTGAGCACATGCTCGATGCGGTCCTGCCGCTTATACAGTTCATCATAAATGGGCAACACCGCGCCGCCGGGGAAGCCGAACACGGTTCCCACGCCCTGCTCGATGAGGCATTCAATCAGAATCGCTGCTCCATTGAGTTTCATCCGTTACTCCTCTCCTCTTTGCCTGGCACCTCTCTGCGCCGGTTCCTTTCGATGAAAAAGCAGCCTTCCACCCTCGTTTAGGGCGAAAGGCTGCTTTCGCGGTACCACCTAAATTCCGTGCCTGCGCACGCTCACCGGACGCATCGTCGATGCGCGCCCGACCCCTGTAACGGTGGGCCTCCGGCAGACCTACTGTGCCCGGCCGGGCCGTTCAGCCTGCGGCTCCGAGGCGACTTCACCGCGCGCCCCCGCAGGAGCCTTCCACCGCCGCTCCCTCGCTTGGCGTTTCCACGCGGATTCTTCCTCTTCATCGCAAAATATGTGAGACCATCTTATCACGCCCATCAGGCGATGTCAAGCGGTTTCACACGCAAAAGTGAGAAAAACTTGCTCTATACATGAAAATAATTCACCATTCATCCCTCATCGTATCGCATTGCCTCTTGTGCGCCCCGAGCCTCACGCCGTCTCCTCGCCGGAACGATCCACCGCTTCCAGGGGCTCAGGCTTCTCTCCGGGCAGCTCCACCCACCGCACCACGCCCCGCACCACCGCATCCGCCACGCGCTCGCGGTATTCCTCCGTCAGCAACAGCGCTTCCTCACGCTCGTTTGACAAAAAGCCGCACTCCACCAGCACAGACGGCACGCCCAGCGTGAGGATATAGTAATCCCCGCCCAGCGCGCTGCGCGCTTTCTTTGGCTCAAGCTGCCCGATCATCTGCTCCTGAATCGCGCCTGCAAGCAGGCGGCCTGCCGGGCATTCCTCGCGGTAGAAGACCTGCGGCCCGCTCTCCGACCGCCCCGCGTACTCGTTCATGTGGATGGAGAGCACCACATCCGCCCCGGCCTGTACGATGATCGCCGCCCGGCGCTGCATGTCCTGCAGCTTCTTGCGGATGGGCGGGTCCTCGTCGCACAGCGCGTAGTCATCCGTTCTGGTCATGACCACCTCGGCCCCCTGCTCCTTGAGCAGCCGCTCCACACGCCTGGCCACATCCAGATTCAGCGTCTTCTCCGGCGTGCCGCTGACCCGCCCCAAAGCGCCCCCATCATACCCGCCGTGGCCGGCATCCACCGCGATCACCATGCCGGAAAGCGGCAATGAGGCGCTCGCCGTCTGATCCGCCTGCACCTGCTTCGTCTCCCCGCTCTGTCCAGCAAACGCCTGCACCGCATTTCCGCCCGCACAGGCCAGCAGCGCCACCGTGCAAAACGCCGTCACAGAGAGCATCATGCCCGCAAAAAGCCGAACCCGTCCGCCCATAGCCACCCTCCCACATTTTGTCTCGTCAAGGGGTATGTCCCCGCGCGCCGGATTATGCGTTCCGCCCGTATACGCTTTCCCTCAAATGTGACAGCTATATGGCAAGGATCTTTATGTCTTCCCAATAATTGTTACGCACTTTTCCCCACGTTCTCCCCATGTCAGGCGGCGCTTTCCACAGTTATCCCCACAATTATCCACAGCGCTTTTTCGAGAAATCACAGGAAAAATGCGGTTTTTGACGACTTTTCCACAGTTGTCCACAGTTTTCCCGCTCCATTCTTCCCCAAGTTGTGGATAACGTGAGTTTTCCACAGAAATTCGTTCTGTAACATATTGATTCAAAATGTTACGTCTGCGTAACACTTTGGACACCTTTGTGCCGCACTGTCCGGAAAATCTGTACAGACTTATTCAAAAAACGCATATTTCCCTGTGCCAGATGTTCCAGCGGCACATATAAAAAAGGGCGCGTTGCAAAACACGCCAACAAAAAAGACGAGGTAAGGA
>DVJV01000211.1 GCA_018716525.1 Candidatus Ventricola gallistercoris | reverse complement strand
GAACGCCTATGCGCTGGACGATGAATCATTGGATGAATGGTATTAAGCGTTTCGCATGCTGTGTTTCCAGTACGCGCATGATATTGCGCAGCGCAGGTTCAGGAATCCTCGAATCCTTGCTGCATAGGCGGCAGCGCCCAGAGGCAAGGATCCATATCTTCGTTGCATGGGGGACAGGGCGCCCCTCTGACACATGTACATGAACCGGTTCCAGGGGTGAACCTTCGTTTATCCAGAAGAAAACGCAGTAGCGGTCAATCCTCAAGACCAGAGGCACCGCGGAAGCCTCCTTTTTGCGAAAACTCCAGAATCAGCGAGGTCATCTTCAGGATGACCCTGTTGTATTCCGCGAGCTCGTCTGCCGTAAACCCGATGACCTCGCGCCATTCCTGCGCGGGGAGAACAAGGACAGCGCGATGAAACGCATCCTTGCGAATATACACCAGCACGCTGCGGTCTGCAAGCATTTCGGAGTGAGAAATCTGCGTGCCGTTGCCAAGTGTGATAAAGGGATACTCCATGACCATTCCTCCTTCAAAAAGAAGGAATCTGCAAAAGTCATCGGGAAAGAAAAAAGCGGGATCATCGTGACCGACAACCCCGTTTTGGTTTGGTGGAGCATACCGGATTCGAACCGGTGACCTCTACAATGCGAATGTAGCGCGCTACCAACTGTGCTAATGCCCCAAATATTCCCGATGAATTTTGTGCAGATTCACCATTAACTGCTTACGGTGTTCAAACCCTTGGGGCGACAGTACGAACAACTCGTTCTACCAACTGTGCTGATGCCCCAGATATGCTGTTGTTTCTGTGTGCCTGAAGAATGAACACTTCCTGCAACGGAGGATATTATAGCATGGGTCGATGGAAATTGCAACCCATTTTGTCAAAAAAATTTGAGACGAATGCAAAACCGGGTGAACAGAGCACAAAAGTATCGCAAAGGGCTGTCTCCCCACGCAAATTGGCGCGAAAAAGGAGGGCAGCCCTTTGATGATGCTCAGTAGAGCAGGCTCGAAGCGATATACGGCAGAATGGCAGTAACCAGCAGCGCGGCGCAGGCAACCAGCGCCACGACGCGCGCCATCTTCTTTTTGCGCTCACTCCGCGCGCTCTGGGTGTTCTTTGAAGCCATTGGAATCAACCTCCAGTTTCATTGGGATTGGCCTTATTATAGCACAAACCGGTGCGGGCGCATAGAGGAAAAGGCGAGGAAATTTGGGAGATTGTGCGCAGGGGAAGGCTTGCGGCAAAAACTCCTTGACACCGGCAGGCGGGTCGCATATAATGGCGTCATAGGCAAGGAACGGAAAAGTATCCCGTGCGGTTTTCCATCAGAGAGGGTGCGTCAGCGGCTGAAAGCGCACCTGGGCGGCGGCGGGAGAAGTGCATCCGGGAGCTCCGGGGCTGACTGCCATTTGGCACAGGCTCCGGCATGGGCGCCGTGTTAAGGCGAATGAGAGGAGCGCACTGCGCTCAATCAGAGTGGAACCGCGGCTCCGCCGTCTCTGGATGAGATGGCGGGGCCTTTTGGTATACCCGGGAAAAGCCGGGGGATATCGGAACGAGATATCGGCCATGGAGAGGGTGAAAGGCGTTGTTTGACAACATCCGTGCGGATATTGCGGCGGTGCTGGAGCGTGACCCGGCGGCCAAATCCAGCTGGGAGGTGCTGCTGTGCTACCCTTCGGTGAAGGCGATGGTCTATCACCGCCTGGCGCACAGGCTGTACCTGTCGGGCCACACGACGCTCGCAAGGTGGATCTCCCAGCATAGCCGTCACGTGACGGGCATCGAGATTCATCCGGGGGCATGTATTGGCAAAGGGTTTTTCATTGACCACGGGGATGGCGTGGTGATCGGGGAAACCACGGTCATCGGCGACGACGTAACGCTCTACCAGGGGGTGACGCTCGGCGGAACGGGCAAGGATGTCGGCAAGCGGCACCCGACGATCGGCAACCGCGTCACCATCGGCGCGGGCGCGAAGGTGCTGGGGCCGTTCACCGTGGGGGATGGAAGCAAGATCGGCGCGAGCGCGGTGGTGCTCAAGGAGGTGCCGCCCAATTGCACGGTGGTCGGCAATCCGGGGCGAATCGTGCGCCGTGAGGGCGCTGTGCACGGGGTAGATCTGGATCAGATTCACCTGCCCGATCCGGTCAAAGCACACATTGAGGCATTGGAGCGGCGCGTTGGCGAACTGGAGGAGCAGATGCACCGCCATTATGGCACAAAGAGGATGAAGGAGGAAAACAGCCATGCAGATTTATAACACACAGACCCGCAAGAAGGAAGAGTTTGTGCCGGTGGAGCCGGGCAAGGTGAGCATCTATGCCTGCGGCCCGACCGTGTATAACTATATCCATATCGGCAACGCGCGGCCGGCGATCGTGTTTGACACGCTGCGCCGCTATTTGGAGCACAAGGGATATGAGGTGAAGTTTGTGCAGAACTTCACGGATATCGACGATAAGATGATCCGCCGGGCGAACGAAGAGGGCATCACCGTCAAGGAGCTGGGCGAGCGCTTCATCAAGGAGTACTATCAGGATGCGGATGCGCTGGGCATCGAGCGCGCAACGGTCAACCCGAAGGCGACGGAGCATATCCCCGAGATCATTTCGATCATAAGCAAGCTGGAGGAAAAGGGCCTGGCCTATGCCTGCCCCAATGGGGACGTGTATTACAACACGCAGGCGTTCCCGTCCTACGGCAAGCTGTGCGGGCAGAATCTGGATGATCTGGAGAGCGGCGCGCGCATCGACACCGATCCCAATAAGCGCCACCCGATGGATTTTGCGCTGTGGAAGGCGCAGAAGCCGGGCGAACCCGCGTGGGATTCCCCGTGGGGCAAGGGCCGGCCGGGTTGGCACATAGAGTGCTCGGCCATGAGCATGAAGTACCTGGGCGAGACCATCGACATCCACTGCGGCGGAAAGGACCTCGTCTTCCCGCACCACGAAAACGAAATTGCCCAGAGCGAGGGCGCCACGGGCAAGCCGTTTGTGCACTACTGGATGCACAACGGGTTCATCAATGTGGATAACCAGAAGATGAGCAAGTCGGCGGGCAACTTCTTCACCGTGCGGGAGATCTCCAAGGAGTTTGACCTGGAGGCGGTGCGCATGTTCATGCTGGGCGCGCACTACCGCAGCCCGATCAACTTCTCCCGCGAGATGATCGAACAGGCGAAGGCGTCGCTGGAGCGCCTGTATAATGCGCGGGATCACTATGCTTTCCTGCTCAAGAATGCGCAGGAGGGCGAGCTGGGCGAGCGCGAGAAGGAATTGCTTTCGCGCATCCAGGCGGCGCGCGATGGGTTTGACGCGGCCATGGACGACGACCTGAATACGGCGGACGCGCTGGGCAATCTCTTTGAGCTGGTGCGCGCGGCCAACGCGGCGCTGGATGAAAACAGCCCGCGCCAGGCGGTGCAGGCGGCGCTGGATGCGCTCGATGAGCTGGCCGGGGTGTGCGGCCTGCTGACCCGCCGCACAGACGGTGAGGATGAGCAGGTCAAAGCGCTGCTGGATGCGCGTGCCAAGGCGCGCGCCAACAAGGATTGGGCGGAGAGCGACCGCCTGCGCGATGAGATCGTGAAGCTGGGCTATGTGCTCAAGGATACCAAGCAGGGCCAGCAGATCACCAAGGCGATCTGAGGCAGACCTGTGCCATGCGGGGGGCGAACCGGAAGCGGTTTAAGCGCGGCAGGGCCTGACCGGGATGCACAGGAGCATAGCGCCGGAAGGGTGCGCGGAAATCTTCCGGGTTTCAAAAAGAGACATCTGATTTCGGATGTCCCAGACTGTCAAAAAACCCTTCCGGGAGGTTTGGAGGGCTAAAGCCCTCCAAATGCAATCCGAATCCGGCGACATGCGCGGCGGATTCGGGCTTTGCATAGCAAGGCTTCTTTACGCTGTTTCCCGCCCGGGAGGTCTGAAAGACCGAGAGGGAAACAGCGCAAATTTCGAAAAAGGACGCCATAGGCGGACTTTTTCGACACGCTGAAGAGACATCTGATTTCGGATGTCTCTTTTATTTTTGGAAATCTGTCCCCGGTTTCCGGGCGTGCCGGATATGCCAAAGGCCCCGACGCTTAGCCGCTATGACACACGCTTCCCCGGAATCATATGCTGATCCGGGGTGATTTTATGCGGCGGAAACCATGGCGCTATTTTGCCTTGAGTTGTGGCGCCGCGCTTCTCTGGTTGATCATATCCACATGGCTGTCGCTTCCGTGGCTGCGGTATGTGGCGAAATATTTGCCGGACTGGTATGTATTGCTGGTCATCATGGGAATCGCGTTGCTCCCCGGGTATTTGATGAATGCCATGTTTGTATCCAATCTGTTTCATGCGGGCACGAAAGCATTGCCTGACCCCTGCCGGGAACCGGTCACCGTGCTGATCTGCGCCCGCAATGAGGAGGAAAGCATCTATCAGACCATCGAGCGCGTCGCAGCGCAGCAGTACGAAGGAAAGCTGGAAATCCTGTGTGTGGATAACGGGTCTACCGATCGTACCGCAGCAGAAATCCAAAGGGCCGCCGGCGCGCTTTCGACTCCGCAGCGGGTCATCCGCCTGCTTTTGTGTGAGCAGGCAGGGAAGGCGCATGCGCTCAATGCCGGCCTTTCCCAGGTGAACACCCGCTACTTCATCACGGTGGATGCCGACACGCTGCTTGACCGTCATGCGGTTTTGCGGATCATCCGGCGCATCCGCGCAAGTGGCGCCGGATGTGTGGCGGGCAATCTTCTGGCCAGAGAGAGCGGCAATGTCATTCAAAAGATGCAGATATACGATTATCTCATCAGCATTGCGGCCATCAAGCGCTTTCAGGGGAGCTATGGCTCCACACTTGTGGCGCAGGGCGCTTTCAGCGCGTATGATACACTGGCCGTCAAACGCGCAGGAGGCTGGGAGCAGTGCGCCGGCGAGGATATTGTGCTGACCTACCGCCTGTTGTCCCAGGGGATGGCATCGCTGTATGAGCCGTCAGCCATTGGCTACACCGCTGTGCCGTGCACACTGCGGGCGCTGTGCAGCCAGCGCATCCGCTGGGCTCGGGGCATGTTTGATGGCCTGCGCGCGGTGATGCCTTGGCGGCAGCAGAGCTTTTTCAGTGGCTACTTTGAAAGCGTCAACGTGTCAATTGTGTTTTTGGACCTTGCATTTATATTCGGCTTCTGGGTAGGCGTGGTGCTTTTGTGCTTTGGCCTGAGCTGGTTTGTGGGCTGGATGACCCTGTGGATGCTTCCGGCGCTGCTGGTCAACGCATGGAGCGTATACGTCTTTCAGCGCAAACAGGAAGGAATCGTCATCCGGCACAGCGCGATGGGGCTTTTTTGTTTCCTCGCCGTTTTTCAAACGCTGCAATCCCTGTGTTCGCTGGCAGGGTATGCCCAAGCTGCTTTGCACAGGCCGCTGAGCTGGAAATAAATGCCGACAAGAAAATGGAGTGAAGCGTGATGAAAGGGTTTCAAAAAGGGTTTTGGGGCATGGTGTTTTATGTCGTGCTGCTTCTGGCGCTGATCTGTTTGCTGTGCATCGGGCTATTTGCCCCGGCGCGCGCGTCGCAGGACAGCCGGACGCTGCCCATTATCATGTACCACCAGATCGTGCCGGGTGAAGACGGCCTTGACGATTATACGGCCTCCGCCGCACAGCTGGAGGCGGATTTGCAGGCCCTGGCGCGGGAAGGATATCAGACGGTCTGGCTCTCGGAGGTCATCCGCTTTGTGCATGAGGGGGCGTCGCTTCCTGAAAAGCCGGTGCTTCTGGTGTTTGACGACGGCTATCAGAGCGTGATTTCGCAGGTCATTCCGCTTCTCAAACAGTATAACGCCAAGGCGATGGTGTCCGTCATCGGCGCGAGGGCACAGGGCATTGAGGATGGTTGCGATACCTCAGGACAGTATATGACCTGGGGTGATCTGAAAAAAGCGGTGGACAGCGGCTGCATTGAGCTGCAGAGCCATACGGCGCAGCTGCACGTGTTCCGAACCCGCAAAGGCGTGCAGAAACAGCCGGATGAAACCGATGCAGACTATCAGGCGATGCTCAGTGCCGATCTGAACCTGATGCAGGCATGGGTAAAGGCCGCAGAGGTTCCCATGCTTAAAGCCTTTGCCTATCCTTACGGCTTTGTGGAGCCGCAGGCCGATGAGATCTTGCGCCAGCAGGGGATTGAGGCGACCATGACCAGTGAGCCGCACACCAATCGGATCAGCGCAGATTCCGCGTGCCTGTACCGCATGGGGCGGTTTAACCGCTCCGGCCTGATGGATACGAAGACGCTGCTTGACTGGTTGAAACGGTGATCTGACGCAGACTTCTTGCCGGCCGCGCCCTATGGCATGGCCGGTCAGCGTGTCGAAAAAGTCCGCCTACGGCGTCCTTTTCCGAGATTTACGCCGTTTCCCTCTCGCCCCCATGGGGCTCCCGGGCGGGAAACGGCGCAAGGAAACCTTGCACAGCAAGGCTTCCGAATCCGCC
>DVJV01000032.1 GCA_018716525.1 Candidatus Ventricola gallistercoris | reverse complement strand
CCGCGATGCGGTCGGAAATGGCCAGCGCCTCCTCCTGATCGTGCGTGACGTAGATGGTGGTGATGCCCAGGCGGCGCTGCAGCTTTTTGATGATGGAGCGCATCTGCACGCGCAGCTTGGCGTCGAGGTTGGAGAGCGGCTCATCCATCAGCAGCACGCTCGGCTCGATGACGAATGCGCGCGCCAGCGCCACGCGCTGCTGCTGGCCGCCGGAAAGCTCGCTGGGCTTGCGCTTGGCCAGCTGCTGAATCTGCACGAGCTCCAGGGCATCCTGCACGCGCTTGTCGATCTCGGCCTTGGCCACCTTGCGCGCCTTGAGGCCGTAGGCGACGTTCTCCTCAACCGTCATGTGCGGGAAGATCGCGTAGTTCTGGAACACCATGCCGATGTCCCGCTTGTGCGCGGGCACATCGTTGATGCGCTGGTCACCAAAGTAGAAATCGCCGCCCTCGATGGAGTTGAACCCGGCGATCATGCGCAGCAGCGTCGTCTTGCCGCAGCCGGACGGACCCAGCAGTGTGAAAAACTCGCCCTTTTCAATGTGCAGCGATACATCGCTGAGCGCGGTAAAATCACCGTAACGCTTGACGGCATGGGAAATGATCACTTCGTTGCTCATGGCTTTTGTTTGTCGCTCCTTTTGCAGTGTTCACTGTTGGTGCAGTCCGTCCTCTTTGTCTGCGGGTTTGGCTGCGTTCCCGGGTCTGCCTGCGGCGCTTCTCGCGGCGCATACGCCTGCGTGCCACCGGGCAGTTTTCCGCAAGGGCCGCCTGTGCGCCGCCTTTCCCTCTGCGCCCCCTTCAAAGCAAGGAAGGGGGACATTCACCGGGAATGTCCCCCCATTGCAGGCAGATCCGCTTACTCAACAGTCAGGTCGTTCCACTTTTCCACGATCTCAGCCTTGTTGGCCGCGGCATAGGCGAAGTCATAGTCGCCCAGGTCGATCTGGTCAAGTGCCACCAGGCCAGCGGGCTCCACATCGCTGCGGACGGGACGGCGTGCCCAGTCCGCGTTCTGCGCGGTCTGGCACTCAGCGCTGAGCACGAAGTCGATGAACAGCTTGGCGTTCTCCTCGTTGGGGCAGCCCTTGATGAGCGCCACACCGTCGGGCACCGCGGAGTTGGATTCGGGATACAGGAAGCCGATGTCGGGGTTGTCCGCGTACAGCACAGCGGACTTCTCGATCGTCACGCCGATGGCGTATTCGCCCGCGGCGACCAGCTTGTGGCAGTTGCCGGAAGAATCCTGAATCTTGCCATCCAGGTTCTTGATGAACCGGCCGACCATCTCCCAGCCTTCCTCGATGGTGGGCTGGCTGAAGAGCATGGTGCACAGCTGCGTGTAGGAAGAGCCGGACTTCGCCGGAGACGCGAAGGCGATCTTGCCCTTGAGGCTCTCGTCGCACAGGCCTTCCCAGGTGGTGGGCACGTCCGCCTCGTCGATGAGCGTCTTGTTGTAGATGATCACCATCGGCAGCGGGGATTCGCCGATCCACATGTCGTTGGCGTCCTTGAAGCTCTCGGCGATCACGTCGTCATGCACGCTCACGTACGGCGCGAAGTAATCCACATACGCCGCAAGCGTATCCGCGCCGCCGCCCCAGAGCACGTCGCCCTGCGGGTTGGCCGACTCAGCCACCACGCGCTGGCACAGCTCGCCGGTGCCGGCCGCAATCACAGAAACGTTGATGTTGGGGTACTTCTCCTGGAACATCGCCACGCCGGCATTGAGCGGGTTGGCGTCGTGCGGGGAGTAGACGACCAGGTCGCCCGTGTAATCCTCAGGGGCCTTCTCCTCAGCAAAGCCCGTGGCAACCGTGAATACAAACACAGCCAGGAGCAGCAATGCGATACGTGAAAGTTTCCTCATAACAATCCTCCTCGTTGATATTGCGCCGCCTCTCACTCCGTCCGAGAGATACGGCTTTGTTACATCTATTGTACCCTTATTGTGTAACCGATGTCAACCAGTATTCTGCATATTCTTTACCACAATTTAGCGATTCATTTACATACTTTCACCAGAAGATTCCCCTTGCCGCGCCTTTTTAGCCCCGCTTTTTGCCATTGCCTCCGGCCTGCAATCATGGTACAATACCCTGCGACGGCGGCTTCTTTTGCCCGCTTTTTCTGCTATTTGGGGCTTTCCATCCGGCGTTTTGCGCCCATTTCCCCGAAAGCGCCTTTCCCCTTGACACACAGGAGCGATCCATGAACATCTACTTTGCCCCCCTTGAAGGCGTGACCGACGCCACCTACCGGCGCGTGCACCGCGAAAGCTTCGGCGGCGTGTCCCGCTACTTCATCCCCTTCATTTCCCCCACGCAGAACATGCGCTTTACCCCGCGCGAGCTCTCCGCCATCGCCCCCGAGCGCAACGCCGGCTGTGACGCCGTGCCCCAGATTCTCACCCGCAATGCGGAGCACTTTCTCTGGGCAGCGCGTTCGCTGTGCGACATGGGGTATGGCGAAGTCAACCTCAACCTGGGCTGCCCTTCCGGCACCGTCACCGCCAAAGGCAAGGGCTCGGGCATGCTCTGCGACCTGCCCGCGCTCGAGCGCTTTCTTTCCGATACAATCGCACAATCCCCGATTCCCGTCTCCATCAAGACGCGCATCGGGTTTGCGAGCCCCTGCGAGTGGGACGCGCTGCTTGCGCTCTTTTCCCGCTACCCCCTGCGCGAGCTGATCGTCCACGCCCGCACGCGAAGCGAGTTTTACGCCGGCACACCGCACCGGGATGTGTTTGCCGCCTCCTTTGCACACACCATGCTCCCCCTCGTCTATAACGGCGACCTCTTTACCGCATCAGATTGCCGCACGCTGCTTGAAGCCTGCCCCGGCACCCACGCGCTGATGATCGGCCGGGGGCTTATCGCCAACCCAGCGCTGGCGCAGTCGCTCACCGGCGGCGAACCGCTCACCCGGCAGGCGCTGCGCGCCTTCCACGACCGGCTGCTCGGCGAATACCTGGCCCTCTACCCCGCCCATGCGACGCTCGGGCGGATGCGTGAGGTCATGAAGCACGCCGTCTGCTGCTTTGAGGCACCGGAAAAGCCCCGCAAGGCCATTCGCAAAGCGACCACCCTGCGCACGTATACCGAGGCCATCGACCGCCTGTTTGACGAACATGCGCTGCGGGCAGAGCCGTACTTTCTGCCCGGCGCATGACGCCCGCGCAAACCAAAAAGGCCGTCGGGCATGACGGCCTCAGCGTGTCGAAAAAGTCCGCCTGCGGCGTCCTTTTCCGAGATTTACGCCGTTTCCCTCTCGCCCCCATGGGGCTCCCGGGCGGGAAACGGCGCAAGGAAACCTTGCACAGCAAGGTTTCCGAATCCGCCG
>DVJV01000210.1 GCA_018716525.1 Candidatus Ventricola gallistercoris | reverse complement strand
AAGTAGACGGTTGTCATGGCTGTGCTGCACCTCTGAAATCCATTTCTTTCCCTCTCCTGCAGGGTATTCTCTGCCAGCCGGGGCCGCCGCTCCGCCGGGCAGGCGCGGATGCCGCGCCATTCCGAACCGCCCACGCCGCCTTTTCCAGTCAGCACACGGGCGGAACGCGCCAGCTCTTTTGCGAAAGGCCATGGGAAAGCGCCGCGCAAAACGCGGGCGTGAGCAGCAACAACACCATCAGCAGCGGCGTTTTGAGGAAAAAGCGCACGAAGTACAGCGCCGCATCCCGCAGCGTCCAAAGCGTGGTCAGAAAGAGCCAGGAAAAGCCGCTTTGGTGTGCCCCGTCCGTGGCCATGCGCACGGCGTTGCCCGGCGCGATCACCGAGAGCAGCAGGCCCACGCCCAGCGGCACGAGCAGCAACGCCGTCCGGATGGCGGCGCGCCGCTCCCTTCCGGCTTCCGTCAGCCCTGCGGCCAGACACTGGGAGCGCTCCCCTTCATCGCGCGCGATGACGCCGATGCATGCCCGGTCCGGCGCCCCATGCCACGCCCACGCGCGCTGAAGCGCCATCATCAGCAGTGCCGCCGCCGTCATCATGGCGGTGATGTAGTTGTCCATGCCCAGGGCAAACAGCAGCCCGGCACAAAATACGGTCATCACCGCGCGCTGGAACCGCGTCGCCGCGCTCACGGCCAGCCTGTCGCACAGCACCAGCGTGATGAGCGCCACAGCCTGCGCGCCCATGTAAAACCATGCTCCGTTGAACCAGTAGATGCCTTCGACGATATCCGGCAAAAACAGAAACTGGATCAGCGAGAGGATCAGGTACAAAAAGAAGCGGAATCCGGCGGGCAGCTTCAGCCGCGCGCCGAACATGTGCTCCACAAACACGAACACCGCCACGAGATTGAGCGCCAGCAGCGCCACCGCGTGCAGCCCGTACAGGCGAATGCTGAACACCGCCGGGTTGAGCGCCATGAGAATGACGCCGGTCACCGTCCCCTGCCAATCGCGCCAGGTGCGCAGCGCATAGCTGACCGCATCCTTGATCACATGCAGCAGGCTTCCGGTCTGAATCCACGTGGGATGGGTATAGGCGGCAAATGTAAAGTCATCCGTGGCCGGATGGGAGGCCGCAGCGCCCCAGAAAAACGGAAGCAGCAACAGCGCCCAGACGAGCACAGCGCCCACGACGCCCCCTCTTTTCACGGTTTTGGACAGCTTCATAGCCAGCGCCCCTTTCCTCAATCATTCACAAACGGTCAAAAGGCGGCGTTTTTACGCCGCCTTGTGTCGGAAAAGGCCGCCCTTTTATCTGCCAAACTCCGCCTTGCAGCGCGCGAGCATCTCCCGGATGGGCAGCTGGTAGGGGCAGCGGGTTTCGCACACGCCGCAGCCCACACAATCCCCGGCCGTCTTAGGCATGGCCGCATAGCGCTGCCGGGCCCAGTCGCCCAGGCCGTAGCGGTTGAGATATCCCTCCAGCACAAAGATGCCGCTGATGGAGATGCCCGCCGTGCAGGGCTGGCAGTAGTTGCACCGGCGGCAGAACTGGGTGCCCAGCTCCCGGCGGATCGTATCGATCTTCTCTGTTTCCTGCGCGGTGAGCGGCGCGTTGTTTTCAAGCGCGGCGATGTTTTCATCGATCTCGCGCAGGTCATACATGCCCGGGATGACCACGGACACATCCGGGTTGCTCGCGATGAACCGCAGCGCCAGGTTCGCATCCTCCAGCGCGCCGCCGGCCAGCGGCTTCATGCAGATAAAGCCCACATTCTGCTCGGTGCAGCGGCGCATGAGCGCCTCGCCCTGCGTCTCCACGATGTTGTAGGGGAACATGACCGTCTCCACCCAGTCCATCTCCAGCGCGCGCTCAAACACCGTGGCCATGTGCGCCGTCACACCCAAGTGGCGGATCTTTCCGGCGGCTTTCGCCTCCAGCAGCGCTTCCAGCGCGCCGCCCGGCGCGACCACCTGCTCCAGCTCCGCCAAAGACGGGTTGTGAATCTGATACAGGTCGATATAGTCGGTCTTCAGGTTGGAAAGGCTGGTTTCGATGTCCCTGGCCATCGCCTCTTTGGTGCGCGCCATGGACTTGGTCGCCACCACAAACCGGTCGCGCAGGCCCACGAGCGCCTCGCCCAAATAGGACTCGCTGACCGTATACCCCCGCGCCGTGTCAATGTAGTTGACACCCCGCTCCACCAGGCGCTCCATCAGCTTGCGCGTGACCGCCGCGTCCACCTTCTGAATCGGAATGCCACCAAAGCCCATGCGCGAAATGCGCAGGCCTGTCTTGCCCAAAGTCGTGTACTCCATCCGTTTTTCGCTTCCTTCCGCTGTATATCAGGGTTTCATTATAGCCGTTCCCCTGTGCTTTTGCAAGCATCCGCCGCGCTTTAGCGCCCGGCGGGCGCAAACCCGTCTTCCCTGCGCCAGAGGGTTTCCCCGGCGCAAATGGTCTCTTCCACGCGCAGGCTCCGCAGCCGCGAGGCCGGAACGCTCAGCGGGTTGTCCGACAGGATGACGAAATCCGCGCGCATTCCGGGCCGGATGCAGCCCTTGTCCGCTTCGCCATACTGGCGCGCCGCGTTTTTCGTCACCGCCAAAAGCGCCGTCCTGGCATCGACACGCTCCTGCGGGCCCAGCACCGTGCCGTGGCGGGTCTGCCGCTCACAAGCCACCCACAGCGTCTCGATCATGTCCGGGCGGATGACCGGCGCATCCTGGTGCAGCGTAAAGGGCAGGCCGCATGCCTTCGCGCTCGCCAGCGCGCTGATGCGCGAAGCCCGCTCCTTGCCCAGGTTGGCCTCGTGCACCTCGCCCCAGTGATACACATGCGCCACGAAGAACGAAGGCGTGATGTGCAGCGCGGCCATCTCCCGCATCTGATCGGGCCGCAGCATCTGGGCGTGGATCATCACCGGGCGAATCCGGGAAAGATCGGCCCCCTGTTCCTGCGCCTTGCGGCAGGCGTCGATCAGCTGCTGCGAAGCGGCATCGCCGTTGCAGTGGGCCAGCAGCTGGGTGCCGAGCTTCCCGGCATACAGGATCGCTTCCACCGTCTGCTTGAGCGTCATGGACGGATAGCCGCGGTAGCCATCCTTCGCGCCCTCGTAGGGCTCGGACAGGTATGCCGTTCTCGCCTGCGGAGAGCCGTCAAGCAGAATCTTGATGCCCCCCAGGCGGAAATGCCGGTCGTAAGCGCCCACGCTCTTGGGAAACGCCTCGGCAAACGCGCCATAATCCTGCGGCGAAGGATACCCCACCACATCAAGCGTCAGCAGCCCGCGCGAGAGCAGCTCCTCGTACATGGGCAGCATGGAGCGCAGCAGCAGCCCTTCCTGCACGGTGGTGATGCCGCCGGACGCATAGAGCGTCTGCGCCTGCTGCATGGCGCGCATCAGATCCTCCATCTGCGGCACGGGGAAGGCGCTTTGCGCCATCAGGAAGGCATTTTCCTCGAGGTATCCGGTCAGCCTGTCCCCCTCTCTGCCGATGCGCCCGCCCTCCGGGTCGCGCGTTTCGGGGGTGATGCCCAGGCATCTGAGCGCCAGCGTGCTGACCATGCCCGCGTGGCCGCTGGGATGCTGGAGCACCAGCGCATAGCCCGGCGCCATCGCATCCAGCGCCTCGATAGGCGGATAGCCGCCCGCCTCCTGCGGATCATATCCGCGGCAGACGACGAAGCTCCCCGGCTCGATGTGGTTCGCCGCAATGTGCCGCTGGATGCGCAGCGCCATCTCCTGCTCCCCCTGCACGCCGGTGAGATCGGCCTGCAACAGGCTGTGCGCCACAGCCAGGAAGTGGCTGTGCGCGTCGATAAAGGCCGGGCACAGCGTTCTGCCGGCCAGATTGACAATGCGCGCCTGATCCCCCGCGCGCTCACGCAGGCTCTCATCCTCTCCCACGGCCTCCACCAGGCCATCGCAGACCAGCACGGCGCGCTCCTCCTGCTCCTTGGCCTCCTCATCAAGCGTCAGGATCAGGCCGTTGGTATACAGCGTCTTCATGGTAAACCGCCTCTCTTCCCCGGGCGCAGCGGCATTGCGGGCAGCGTGCGCGCCCGTATATCCCAAAGGCCCTCTGCTGATGCGCTGATGCGCTTTCTTTCATTATACCACGCGACGTCCCGTATATGTTGTGTTTTCTGCATTCTTCCGCGCACGCCCGTCCATGCGTTGACAGCCCGCCTGCTGGAGATTATACTGGTTGCATCGCAAGGGGCCAAACCGCACCTGTGCGGGAATGCCGGGCCCTTTCATCGGGAGGCATCCATGAAAAACCCATCGGAAACGCAGCTTTCCATGCTCAGCGCCCGCGCTCACGCGCTGATGCGCCCGCTTGCGCCGCTTGCACGCGGCTCGGACGGCACCCTCTGCCCGCAAAGCCGCGAGCAGTTTGCCGCGCTCTCCCGTGCCATTCTGCGCAGAAACCGGGCCGTGGGCGCGAGCATCGTGCTTCTATCCCCCGGCGGCGCACAGGATGTGTTTTGCTTTGGCCATGCGCGCCTCAGCCCCCGCATGCCGGTGACCCCGGATACCTGCTTCCGCGTGGCATCGGTCAGCAAGCTGGTGCTCTCCTTTGGCGCGCTTTCGCTCGTGGAAAGCGGGCTTTTGTCGCTCGACGAGGACGCCGGCGCCCTTTTGGGCTACCCGCTGCGCAATCCGCATGCGCCGGATGTTCCCGTGACGCTGCGCATGCTGCTGACCCACACCGCTTCCCTGCGGGATGAGGGCACCTACGGTTCGCGGGGCATGGAAGAGGGCTGCACCCTGCGCGAATTGCTTGAAAATGACGAAAACTGGCTGCCCCAGGCCCCCGGAACGGATTTCCATTACAGCAACCTCGGCGCGGGCGTGGCAGGCGTGATCATGGAACGCGCGGCAGGTAAGCCGCTTGACGACATCCTGCAAGAGCGGATCTTTGCGCCCCTGTCCATCCGCGCCAGCTATGATCCACGGCGCATCACGCCGCACGAGGACATCGCCGACGGGTATGCCGTGCGCGCCTTTCTTCCGCCCCGGCTGCGCTACGATGCCGCGGCGCTTTCCGCCCGTCCGCCCCAGCCGTTCGATCCCGAACGCGATTACCTGTGCGCCGCCGGACGGATGATCACCGATGCCCGCGGCATGGGCGCGCTGCTGCGCCTGCTGGGCGAACAAGGCGACACCGCCGTGCTCAGCGGCGCCTCGCTTAAGCTGATGCGCACCGACCAAAGCGGCCTGGGCGGCATCGCGCACGCGGGACGCGGGCTGAATGTGGCCTTTTTGCCGGACGTGCTGCCCGGCCGCTCCCTCGTAGGGCACCAGGGCGTCGCCTATGGCATGTGCGCAGAGATGTTTGTGGATTTGAGCAGCGGGGCCGGCGTGGGCATCATGATCAACGGCGTGCGTCTGGTGCGGACGCCGCCGCTCATGCGCGCCGGGTTCGATCTGCTCACACTGGGATTCGCCGCGCTGGGCAGCGCCTGACCACGACATAATTTTGCCATAATGTTTTAATGTTTTTTCCGCATATCGACCATCTTTCGTACATAGGGCAAACGTATACTACAATCGTCGCCCGGGAAGAGGGGCGGCACAAACACAAGCAATTGATATACCCCGAAAGGAGATTGATCGTATGTCCACTACACGCCGTTTCCGCTCACTGGTTGCCGTGACCGCTGCGCTCGCGCTGACCGCAACGGCAGGCTTGGCCGTATTTGCCCAGGCAGAGGATGCAGGCAAACACTTCAGCGTCGTGGAGGCGGCTTCCGATGCTGACGCGCTTTCCGTAACGCAGATCGCCCAGAAGAACCGCACCTCCGTTGTCGCCATTGAGACCGAAACCCACGTCGTCTACAATGACAGCGACAGTTACTACAATCCCTTCAGCATGTTCGGCTATGGCTATCCCTTCGGTGGCCGTGGCGGCACGAAGGAATACACCCAGACCAGCGCCGGCTCCGGCATCATCATTTCCGAAGACGGCTACATCATGACGAATAACCACGTCATCTCCGGCGCGGATGAGATCACCGTCTACGTCATGCCTGAGGAGGAGGATGGCGAGGAGCAGACCTACGAAGCTACGCTGGTGGGCACCTCCGAGAGCCACGACATCGCCGTGATCAAGATCGACGCTGAAAACCTGACGCCTGTCACATTCGGCGACAGCGATCAGCTTGAGGTTGGCGAGCTGGCGGTCGCCATCGGCAACCCGATGGGCTCCGTGCACGGCTCCGTGACGGCGGGCATCATCTCCGCCGTGGAGCATGAGTTGACCATCGACGGCGTGACCATCAACGCCATCCAGACGGATGCCGCCATCAACCCCGGCAACTCCGGCGGCGGCCTGTTTGACTCCTATGGCAACCTGATCGGTGTGGTCTATGCCAAGTCCTCCTCGGTGAGCGTGGAAGGCATCGGCTACGCGATCCCGGTCAATAGCATCAAGGATCTCGTCGAAACCATGATCAACGATCCGGAGTCCGTGGAAGCGCAGACCCGCGGCAGCCAGATCATGCTGGGCATCACCATCCGCGACGTCACCGAAGAGATGAGCGAGCAGTACTCCATGCCGGTTGGCGTGTATGTGCTTGAGGTCTCCCCGATGAGCGCAGCTGAGCGCGCCGGTCTGCAGAAGGGCGACATCATCGTGGAGTTCGCAGGCGAAACGGTGACCAACGCCGATGACCTCAACGCCATCAAGGCGGCGCAGACGCCCGGCGACACCGTCTCGGTGAAGGTTGACCGCAACGGCAAGGAAGTGACCCTCGAGCTGGTCGTCCCGCAGCCGTCTGAGGCCGACATCGCCAGCAACTGATAGATTCTCCGGTTTCCCCGGGCGCGTTGCAAAACACGCCAACAAAAAAGACGAGGTAAGGAACCACAAAGGGGTATCCAAACCTCGTCTTTTCGCTTAAGATAAATGTGTGAAAAAAATCCATCAAAAGCAAGACCAGTATAAGGTATTTGAGCGGCACGGTCAACTGGTTTTTGCGCTGAATTCGGAAATCACCATACCACAGAATGCACCTGTCCGCCTGCTAAGCGCGCAGCTTGAGGAACTGGAGTACGGGAAACTGTACAAAGCGTATTCGCCCAGAGGGAGAAAATCGGCAGCGGATCCACGGGTGTTGTTCAAGGTCATGGTCCATGGATATCTGTGCGGGATCTATTCCAGCCGGAAGCTGGAAGAAGCCTGTCAATATCGGATTGACTTCAGATGGCTGCTGGAGGATCAAAAGGCACCGGATCACACGACATTTGCACGTTTCCGCACGGGCCGCTGCCGGGAAGTGGTGGAAGATCTGTTCTATCAGTTTGTAAAGAAACTGGAGGACATGAGCGAAACAGACCACAAAACGGTATACATCGACGGAACAAAGCTGGAAAGCGCTGCTGGCCGGTACACCTTTGTGTGGCGCAAACCCATCCAAAAGCACCTGGCGAAGGTAAAGGCGGAACTGGAAAAACGAACAGGGCTGAAGAGCGCTTCCGCCATCGGTTCCATGCTGGAGGAAGAACGGCGTCATATCCTTTTCGTACACGGAAGCGGCAAACGCAAAAGTCCGCAGCAGCGCGAATGGGAAGGACAATGGACGCTGCTGGAACGCTGGAAAGCATACGAACGGAAGCTGGCCATCATGGGCGAGAGCCGCAACAGCTATTCCAAAACAGATCCGGACGCAACCTTCATGCGGATGAAGGAAGACCACATGCGCAACGGGCAGCTCAAACCCGGGTATAACGTCCAGATCGCAGTCAACAGCGAATACATCACGGGTCTGGAGGTGTTCTCAGACCGCAGCGACGCAAAGACGTTCCGTCCCATGATGCGAAAACTGGCACAGAAGCATGGAAAGCACTATGAAGAGTCCGTCGCGGACGCGGGATATGAAAGTCTGGAAAACTACTTGTATCTGGCGCAGAACGGACAGGTTTGTTTCATCAAGCCCGCCAACTACGACCAGAAGAAGGCGAAGAAAT
>DVJV01000209.1 GCA_018716525.1 Candidatus Ventricola gallistercoris | reverse complement strand
CGGCGGATTCGCAAGCTTGCGCAGCAAGGTTTCCTTACACTGTTTCCCGCCCGGGAGGCTCATAGAGCCGAGAGGGAAACAGTGCAAACACTCGGAAAAGGACGCCGCAGGCGGACTTTTTCGACACGCTGACGCGCAACCGCGTTGCGCGCGGTGCTTATTGTACATGAAAATGTTTTCGATTGCAAGCCCTGTTTTTTTGCCGCCATTTGCAGAGGGCCGGCAGAAGAGGGGCGCGAAAAACCCGGAAAAGAGCGCCGCAGACGGACTTTTTTGAATATGCTGCAAGGGGCGCGCCGCATGCCCTGCGCCGCGCCCCTTGCATCTGATGTGAGAGAGAGGAAACGTCATCTATATAAAAGGGTCTTGCCCTGTTTTGGCCGGTCTTCGCGCGTTACGCCTGCTTTTGCTCCGCGCCCAGCAGCCTGTACACCATCTCGCGGGCGGTCTTCATATCCATATCCCCGCGGCGCGCCATCATCATAAAGCCATAGAGCCCCACGCCCGCCAGCCGCGCGGATGTCTGCGCATCGCCGCCGTTTTCGCGCATCGCCTGCGCCGCCATCTTCTCCAGCGCCGGGCCCATGTGCGCATACACGCGGTCGCACATGTCCGTATACAGCGCCGCGTGCTGGGGCAGGCACAGATCCGCAATCAGCGGGGTGGTGAAGCACTGCTGCCAGGCCTCGTGGCTCAGCAGCCGGTCAAACTTTTCAAGCCCCGTGCCCTCGCCGTCGGCAATCTGCCCGGCCACCGTGCCCAGATAGCTGCAATAGCCCTCCACCACGGCCTTGACCATGTCGTCCTTCGTGGTGAAGTAGTAGTAGAAGAGCCCCTTGGCCACATCCACCGCCGAGACGATCTCCGCGACGGATGTCCTGACAAAGCCCTGCTGCGCAAACAGCTTTGCCGCCGCGGCCACCATTTCAGCCTTGCGTTCTTCCGGTTTCTTGACAATTCGCATCGCGTATTCCTCCTTGTATGATCGCCCGTCCGGGCTGTTGCTCGTGCTGCCTGCCGCCCGGCCTGCGCCGGGCCCCGCCGTGTGCGGCGGCGCCGTCACCGGCTTCTTTTGATGATGCGATTATATCCGCCTTTGCCCCGCGCCGCAATGGATACCGCCCCAATGATACGCGCGTATGCTTCAAATGTCAGATCCCGCGCTTTATCTTACACTGTGAGATAACGTAACCCCTGCTCTGTCCCCTTCCGGCCTCAGCTGCTCAGGCTCTCCAGATAGCCCTCCAGCGCCTGCACGTCGTCAAAGACGCGCCCCTCCATGAGCGCCGCCTGCTCCGACGGCGCCACCCGCGTCAGCTCGATGTCCGTCTGCCTGACCGCCTCCAGCGCCTCGCCGGACGTGTTTTGCAGCACCTCCAGGCGCCCGTTCTCCCCGCTTCTGAGCACCCAGTGCAGCGGGCAGGGGATATCCGTTTTCACCGAGATATCCACCTCGTTCCCCGAAAAGCCGGTGACCGTCGCCCCCGGAATCACGCCGCCCAGCCCCGCTTCAAAGGCTTCGCGCGTCAGCCCGGCCAGGGCGGCGGGCATCTTCTCGCGCCGCTGAACGCTGTGGCCGCACGGCGCATAATACAGCGTCCGGTGCAGATAGCTCTCCAGACTCGTGCGCTCGGACAGGTCCGCCCCGGCAGGCAGGCCCGGCGCCTCCTCCTGCTGCGCCGTCTGCACGGGCTGTTGCTGCTGCTGCCCCGGCGCATCCGCGCGCATGGGCAGCAGGCACAAAATCGCCGCCAGCACCGCAGCGGCGATCAGAAAACGATAGGGAGAGCGCAAAATCTTCATGATCTCTCATCTCCTTTGCCTGTCAGTCTGCGCGTTTTGAAGCGCGGCCATGAGGCCCGGCCGGTGGAAAATGCACGAAAAACCGCCAAAACAAGGAAAACCGCCTTTTCCTTTCCGGGAAAAGCGGCACAGACTGTAAAAAACCTTCCGTGTGGTTTGGAGGGCCGCAGCCCACCCAATGCAATCCGGATCAGGCGGCGTGCGCGGCGGCTCTTTGCGCCCTCATCACTGCGCCATGCCCTTTTCGGCATACGGGCAGTAGGTCAGATAAAAGAGAAGCAGCGTCGATGTATCGGGCAGCGACAGGCAGACCATGGGCGGCGTGTCGCGCTTGCCGGTCTTTTCCAGCCGCTGCGACAGCAAAAACATGCCGCTGACCTGCCCCATCCGGTGCACATAGCCAAAGTGAATCTCCGACCAGGGCATATACAGCCCCAGCCCGGCGCGCACGCCCTCCTCCCCGATGCGCGGGCACAGCAGCACCGCCAGCGCCGCCCGGTAGAGCAAAAACGCCCCCATGGCAAAGAGCAGGCAGGCGCACAGCGTCAGCCCCAGCACGCTGACAAACACCTCGAGCCGGCTGGCCCGCACGAGCATGGCCGCGCCTGTGACGAAGGCCAGCGCCGCGCCGGGAACCATGACCACCGTGTAGAGCGCCGCCTGATGCCAGAGCATCCGCATCCGGCCGTGCGGCTTATGGCGGGGAATGTGCGAAAAATCCACCTCATAGGGGCATCGGTTGAGAATGGCGCTGATCAGCCGCCGGCTCATCGGCACGACAAAGCCCCACTTGCCGCACTGCGGCGCACGGTGCAGCATCTGCAAAAAATCCGTCGGGCCGTACAGGCCGTACAGATACATGCGCCGGCTGTTGCAGCACATCACGCCCAGGGAACAGAGGTCCTGCCAGGCGGTACGCCGCACGCGCAGCAGGAAGCCGACGCCCACGCCCTCATCCTCCACGAAAAAGCGGCAGGAGAGCAGCGTCAGGCTCACGGCAAGCAGCACCAGCGTGACGACCAGCAGCACGCGCGCCCACCCATCCTGACCGGCGCTCACGCACAGATCCCGGGCGACGGCGCAGGAGAGCACCCCGGCGCAAAACGCGGCGCTCATGCGCGGATACCGCAGCACACGGGTCATGGCCGTCACCTCCTTCCTCATCGCCGCGGCCGGCCCGCGGCAAGCGCGTTTTTCCTTGCCGGTTACGGATACAAAAAGGGGGCATGCGAGCCGTCTTTGGCGACGCCCGCAGACCCCTGCGTGCTTCGTTGCCGCTGCCTTACGGATTGCTGGGCGGCAGCGTGGCCTGAGGCACAGGTGTGGCCGTGCTCTCGGCAAAGCCATATCCATCCTGCGCGCCGGGCAGGCTGTCGCTGTCGATCAGCTCGGGCATTTCCTCTTCTTCCTCACGGGCCGCTTCCTCGGCTGCCAGGCGCTCTTCCTCCGCCTTGGCCGCCGCTTCCGCTTCCTGGCGCAGGCGCTCCGCCTCGGCCTCCGCCTCCAGGCGCAGGCGCTCCGCTTCCGCCGCGGCCGCCGCTTCCGCCTCCAGACGCTGGCGCTCCGCCTCCGCGGCCGCCGCTGCTGCCGCTTCAGCCTCCAGGCGCAGGCGCTCGGCCTCCGCCTCCGCGGCCAGACGCTGGCGCTCCAGCTCCGCTTCCACCGCGACGCGCGCCTGCTCGGCGCCCACCGCCACCAGCCTGGTCTGGGCAAGCTGGCGCTGCGTGCCGGCATAGGTGATCACCTTGCGCTCGCTCTGCGTCACGCCGAGCGCCTGCTGCATCACCGCATACGGGCAGTCGCTGGTGAGCGAGGTGTCGCGGTAGGGGCTTGAAGAGGTGTGGCGGCCATAGCGCATCTCCACGTGCGTGTAGGCGCTGCCGGAATTCTTTTTGCCTTCCTTGGCGATCTTTTCGCCGGCCTCCACCACGTCGCCGCGCCTGACCTCGATGTTCTCGCAGTGCAGGTACAGCAGGGTGATGCCGTATTCCTCATTATAGATGCCGACGGTGCCGTTGCTGTCTCCCGCGCGGGTGACCTCGCCGCCCAATATCGCGTGCAGCGGCGCGCCCGCCTGGTACACAAAGTCGATGCCCTCGTGAATGCCGCTGAAGCCGATGCGGTCCGCCTTATCACGAATACGCTCGCAGTACTGGCCGTAGTACATGGCCGTCTGCCCCAGATCGCCGCCGTACAGGCGCACGCGCATGGCGCCGGTGATATCCTCCACCAGCGGGGCGACGGCGTAGGCGCCCGTCTCATCGCTGACAAAGTACTCCTTGGGCACCGTGCTGGCAAACGGCGTCAGGCCGTATACGCCGTGGTTGACCGCAAACACATTGTCGTAATACTCCACGGTCACGCCGCGGGTATAGCGGTACTCGTTGACAAACCAGCGGTATTCCCGCGTGACCTGAATGGTCTCATCGCTGCCGGGCAAAACCGTGGGCGCGGGCGTGACCACGGGCGCAGCCGTAGGCGCCAGCTCCAGCGGGCCCTCCGCGGGCGCGGGCGTCGCCGTGGGCGTGGCCGACCCGGCCGGAATCTGCACCAGCGTGCCCGACGCCTGCTCCTGCTGCGGCGCAGGCGTTTGCGTGGCCGACGGCTCCTGCGTCACCACGGGCGTGGCTGTCGCTGCGCCGGGCAGCGCCGTATCGTCTTCCGCATAGGCGCTCATGGTCAAAAGCAAACCCGACAGGGCGAGCACTGCGGCCAGTCTTGTTTTCATCTTGTCATACCTCCGAAATCAGAGCTTTTGCACGCTTTCATCCATCGCCGCACCGCCGGCGGCACAGTTTGGCGGACATTCTCCTTTTATTATACCAGACAGCGATGAAAACACAAGCATTTTTTGCCAGAATTTGGCCGGTTGCCTCCCGCGGGCGCGCCGGGCAGCGCCTTGGCAAAGCCCGGGACGCTATGATATAATGGGCATCATCTGTGCGCCGCAAGGAGGGGCTGACATGAAAAAAGCGCTTGCATGGGCCATGTGCATCGCCTGGATGGCGGTGATCTTCGCCTTTTCCGCCATGCCGGGGGATGTATCCGGCGCGCAAAGCGGGCTGATCACCGAGGTGCTCATGCGCCTGCTTTCGCCGCTGTCGGACGACGGCATTTCCGCCCCGGCCGCCACCGTGGAATGGATCGTGCGCAAGGGCGCGCACATGACGGAATACGCGGTGCTCTTTTTGCTCTATCACCGCGCGCTGCGCCTGAGCGGCGCAAAGCGGCCGGGCCTGTTTGCGCTCGCCCTGTGCGCCGCCTATGCCGCCACAGACGAGCTGCACCAGCGCTTCACGCCGGGGCGCGGGCCCAGCCCCGTGGATGTGATGATCGACACCGCCGGCGCGGCGCTGGCCGCCCTGGCGCACGCCCTCTTTCGCGCGGCATCGCGCGGGAAGAAAGCCCCCCGGGGGGTGAGCCCGTGACGCGCTACAAGATCGGCGACGTGGCCCGGCTGCTGGGGCTGACCACGCAGGCGCTGCGCTTTTACGAGCAGGAGGGCGTTATCCATCCGCTGCGCAGCGAAAACGGCACCCGGTATTACACCGTGGACCAGATGGTGCTGCTCCTGTCATTCAAGAAATACCGTCAGGCGGATTTTTCGGTGCAGGACATCGTCACCCACTTTACGAATGACGACATGGCCTCGCTCAGCGCCCGCCTGGAAAAGCGCCGCCAGGCGCTCGTGGAGCAAAGCCGCCACCTGCTGCGCCTGGCCGACGCCGTGGCGCGCCTTGAGCGCGGCGTCGCCTACGCGCAGGCGCACGAGGGCGAGATCCTCCCGTGCGAGCGGCCGCCGCTCACCGTGCTGGAGCCGCCGCTTGACCGGCTCGGCGCGGCCACGCCCCGCCAGCTTGACGCGCTGCGCGCCTACACCGAGGCGATGCCGGCGGTCTTCATCTCCTTTGCGTGCGACTGCGCGCTGCAAGGGGGCGCGTCATTCCACATGACCGTGGATGCACCCACGGCCCGGGCCTGGTCGCTGCCGCTTGAGGATGCCAGGGAGCTCAGATGCATTCCCTGCGCGCGCGTGATCCGCCGGTTTTCCTGCCAGCCCTGGAGCAGCGAGGCGCTCGCCCCCCTGCTTGACGACGTGCGCGCGCAAGGCTTTGTGCCGGATACGCAGTCGCCCCTGCTGGGCGTGCACATCGCCTCGGAGACGGTGGCGGGGAAGGTGTACCTCTACGCCGCGGTCTACGTGCCGCTGTGCGGGGCGCATTCGTCTGAATTCAGGCAAATCCCGCCTATTTTCTGACAAAAAGAGGGCATCCGCGCTTTGAGGCCCGAATGCCTTACCCTTAAAAACGCTTTTAATCCGCGCGAAGCGAAGGCGGGGTTTGGGGATGAAATCCCCAAGCGGGTTTGGGCGGCAGCCCAATGCTTTCCCTGCTATTTTAGAAAAAAAGCGCAGTCTCCGAGCAGGCTTGCACAGCAAGCCTACGATGGAGACGGGGCCGCTTTGCCGAGCAGGCATTGCGCGCCAGAATGGCAAAAAATAGCCCAACCTGAAAAAAAGATGGCAAAAATGTGACGATCCCCCTTGTATCTAAAGCCTCTTTATGTCCTATAATGGGCGCACTGGATGGCGCGGCGCCATCCGAACAAGAGAAAGAGGAGAAGAACATGAAGAAGATCGCACTGGCCCTTCTTGTGTGCCTGCTTCTGGTGATGACCAGCGCCATGGCGCTGGCCTACACCGAGGGCACGTACACCGCGCAGGCGCAGGGCAACAACGGCCCGGTGACCGTGAGCGTCACCTTCAGCGCGGACGCCATCACCGAGGTGGCCGTCACCGAGCACGCGGAGACCCCCGGCCTGTCTGACCGGCCGATCGAGGAGATCCCCGCCGCCATCGTGGCGCATCAGTCGCTGGGCGTGGACACCATCTCCGGCGCGACGAACACCTCCAACGCCATTCTGACCGCGGTTGCGGATTGCGTGGCGCAGGCGGGCGGCGACGCGGAAGCCCTCAAGGCCGTCGAAGTGGAAGCGGCGCCCGTTGAGGACATCGAGGCCACCTATGATGTGGTCGTCGTGGGCGGCGGCGGAGCCGGCCTGACGGCGGCGATCACCGCGGCGCAGCAGGGCGCAGAGGTCATCCTCATCGAGAAGGCCGGCTCGCTGGGCGGCAACACGCTGATTGCGGGCCAGGGCTTCAACGCCAGCGATCCCGAGCGCCAGGCCAACACCGAGATGAGCGAGGCGCTGATCACGGAGCTTAAGAGCTATCTGGAGCTCGACCCGGCCGATTTCGGCGCGTTCGCCGAGGTACTGGAGACCGTGAAGGCGCAGATCAACGAATACCTGGCAAGCGGCTCCACCACGCTGTTTGACAGCCCCGAGCTGCACATGCTGCACACCTACATGGGCGGCAAGCGCACCGGCCTGGACGGCACGGTCATCGAGCCGGATCTGGAGCTGACCCGCACGTTTGCCACCAACGCGCTGGGCGCGCTTGAGTGGGCCGAGAGCATCGGCGCCGAGTGGAACGACACCACCTCCACCATCCTGGGCGCGATGTGGCCGCGTTCCCACGGCCTGTCCAACGGCAACATCATCACCATCCTGACCGACGCGGCCACGGCCGAGGGCGTGGAGATCCTCACCGACACCTGCGGCAATGAGCTGATCGTGACCGATGGCCGCGTCGCCGGCGTGAAGGCGACCACCTCTGCCGGCGCGAACGTCACCCTGCACGCCAACAGCGGCGTGGTGCTGGCCACCGGCGGCTTCTCCGCGAACGCCCCGATGGTCGCCGAGTACAACAACTACTGGCCGGGCCTGTCTGACACGATGCCCTCCACCAACGCGCCCACGATCACCGGCGACGGCATCATCATGGCGCAGGAGGTCGGCGCGGATCTGACCGGCATGGGCTTTGCCCAGCTGATGCCCTCCTCCCACCCGGTGGACGGCTCTCTGTTCAGCGGCATCTGGGGCAGCGCCGAGACGCAGGTCTTCGTCAACAAGGAAGGCAAGCGCTACGTGAATGAATACGCCGAGCGCGACGTGCTCTCCAAGGCGGCGCTGGAGCAGACCGACGGCATCTTCTACATCATCTGCGACAACAAGATCGCCAAGGACGCCGACGTTGAGGGCATGGAAGCGGCCGGCAACGTGGTCGTGGCCGACACCCTCGAGGAGCTGGCCGAGAAGCTGGAGATCCCGGTGGATACGTTCGTGGCCGAGATCGAGCGCTACAACTCCTTCGTCGATGCGCAGAAGGACGATGACTTCGGCAAGCCGCTCTTCGGCGAGAAGATCGACGAGGCGCCCTTTGTCGCCACCCCGCGCTCTCCCGCGCTGCATCACACCATGGGCGGCGTGAAGATCGACACCGATACGCACGTGCTCTCCACCGAAGGCACGCCCATCCCGGGCCTGTACGCGGCGGGCGAGGTGACCGGCGGCCTGCATGCCGGCAACCGTCTGGGCGGCAACGCGATGACCGATTTCCTGGTCTTCGGCCGCATCGCCGGTGAGAACGCCGCAAACGCGGAGTAATTTCCCCAAAACACAGAGCCTTCCGGCTGATGATTCAGCCGGAAGGCTCTTTTGCTTGTCAAAAGCCCTTTCGGGCAGTTTGGAGCGCCGAGGCCCTCCCCTTTCAATCCGCCTGCATGGGCTGTGAATTCGCAAGCCGGTTCATGGGCCGGTAGACCGCGAAATACATGGTGGTAAAGCAGGCCATTCCGCCCAGAAGCTGCGACACGGCTTCGGCGATAAAGACGCCGCTTGTGCCAAAGGCATAGGGCAGCAGCAGGGTCAGCGGGGCATTGATAAAGGCCTTGCGCAGAAGCGAGAAGAAAATCGCGTTCTTGGCCCGTCCCAGGGAGGTGAATACGGACTGCCCCGCCAGCTGCAAAGACATGAACATGAAGAGCGCGAAATACGTCCGCATCGCGGGCACGCTCACCCGCACCAGGTCGGCCTCGGTGGTGAAAAGCCGGATGAGGAACTCCGGAAACACCATGATGACCGCCCACGCCGCGATGGAATAGACCACCACCACGGCGGCGGAAAAGCGGATGCCCTGGCAGACCCGGCGGTACAGCCGCCCGCCGTAGTTGAACCCCAGCACCGGCTGCGCGCCGTTTGTGACTCCGGTCAGGGGCATGCACACCACCTCGCGGATGGAGTTGACGATGGTCATGGCCCCCACATAGAGATCCCCGCCCCAGGTCTGCAGCGTGGCGTTGCACACCACCTGAACCAGGCTGTTGGTGAGGTTGACGAAGAAGCCCGCCAGCCCCAGGGAGAGAATCTTTTTCACCCGCGCAAGGCGCAGGGGCATGCACCTGAGGCGCAGGCGCAGGATCGCCTTATCGCCGGTGAGGAAGCGAAGCACCCACACGGCGGAGCAGCCCTGGGCGAGAATGGTGGCCAGCGCCGCGCCCCGTACCCCCATATCCAGCGCGAAGATGAAGACCGGGTCCAGCACGATGTTGACAACGGCCCCCAGCCCCACCGACATCATGCCGATTCTGGCAAAGCCCTGCGCGTTGATGAAGGGGTTGAGCCCCAGGCTGATCATCACAAAGAGCGTGCCCATCAGGTAGATAGTCAGATAGGCGTCGGCATAGGGGAATGTGTCGTCGCTCGCGCCGAAGAGATAGAGCATCGGCTTTTTCACCAGCAGGCACCCCAGCGTGGCCAGCACCCCCAGCAGGATGAGCAGGGTGAAGCAGTTCCCCATCACATGCTCCGCCTCTTCGTTCTCCCCCTTCCCCCGGTAGATGGAGCACAGCGGCGCGCCGCCCATGCCGCACAGGTTGGCAAAGCCCATGAGAATGGAGATGATGGGCATGGTCAGCCCCAGGCCGGTGAGCGCCAGATGCCCGGGCAAGCGCCCCAGGTACATGCGGTCCACCACGCTGTAGAGCACATTGATGAGCTGCGCCAGCGTCATGGGGGCCGCCAGGGTCAGGATGGTCTTGGGAATGCTTCCTTTTGAAAAATCGTTTTGCTGCTTTGTCATGTGGATGTCTTCTCCTCAAATGCCCGGGCCGTCACGCGGCAGCCTTTTTTCCGCGCGGCGGGCGGATCAAAAACGGCGCATACCGGCGCAGCGCCAGCACCAGGGCCGATTCCATGAGCATCACCACCGCGCAGGTGGCGATGCTTTGCAGCGCGGGCAGCGCCGAAAGGCCCGCCGTCAGTGCCGATGCGGCCTGCACGAAGGGGAACGCATAGTGCGTGGCCATGATGATCAGGCTGTTTTCCCCAAAGAAGGCCAGCAGGCGGCAGCGGCCGCCGCACTGGCGCAAAAGCAGGATCACGCCCGCCGAGCCGAGCGCCGCGCACAGATAAAAGAGCGGCGGCATGTTGAGCTGGCTCTGGCCAGATCCACCAGGCCGTTGGCCTGCGAGAGCACCGCGCCGCCCCGGCCTCAAGCGCGATGTGGCCCACACCACCAGCACGATCGCCAGCCCCTTGACGCTGTCCAGCCAGCGCACCCGCTTTGTGCTTTCCATATGGCTCCTCCTCATCGCAGGCGGACTTTTCCGATATACGACGCGGCTGCTTCCCACCTAGGGGAAAGCAGCCGCCCTTTGCCTTCATTGCGGATGGCTCCGGTCCGTCTTTCACATGCCCAGCAGCCGCACGCGCTTCATGCCCGCGATGGCGCGCACCTTGTCAAGCAGCGCCTCCCGCGTGCCGCCGCCCACACAATCCAGATCCAGCACCGACACGGCGATGTCGCCGCGCGACTGGTTGACCAGCGTGGCGATGTTCAGCCCGAACCCCGCCACCGCCGAGGTGATGGCGCCCAGCACGTTGGGCACATTCTCGTGGATGCAAAGCAGGCGCGGCTTTTGAACCGGCGGCACATCCACCGCCGGCAGGTTGACGCTGTTGCGGATGATGCCCGACTCCAGGTAGTCGCGCGTCTGCGCGGCGGCCATCACGGCGCAGTTTTCCTCGCTCTCGGGCGTGGACGCGCCCAGATGCGGAATGCACAGCACGCCCTCCACGCCGATGAGCGCGTCGCTGGCGAAGTCGGTCACATACGCGGCGACGCGGCCATCGCCCAGCGCCTCGATGAGCGCCTCTTCATCCACCAGGCCACCGCGCGCAAAGTTCATGATGCGCACGCCCTTGCGGCACAGCGAAAGCGCGCGCGTGCCGATCATGCCGCGGGTCTTGTCGTTGAGCGGCACGTGCACGGTGATGAAGTCGCACGCGGAAAACAGCGCATCCAGCGAATTCTCATGGCGGACGCCCCGCATGAGCTTCCAGGCGTGCTCGACGGAGATCATCGGGTCATAGCCGATGACGTTCATGCCCAGCATCGTGGCGGCATTGGCCACCAGCACACCGATCTCGCCCAGGCCGATCACGCCCAGCGTCTTGCCGCGCAGCTCCGGGCCCACAAACGCCTTCTTGCCCTTTTCCACGGCCTTTTCCACGGCGTCGCCCTGGCCCTTGAGCGTGCGCACCCACTCGATGCCGCCCACGATGTTGCGGCAGGAGAGCAGCAGGCCCGCCAGCACGATCTCGCACACCGCGTTGGCGTTCGCGCCCGGCGTGTTGAATACGCAGATGCCCGCCTGCGTGCAGGCGTCAATGGGAATGTTGTTGGTGCCCGCGCCCGCGCGCGCGATGCACAGCACGCTCTTGGGCAGCGCCATATCGTGCATGGACGCGGAGCGAACGAGGATGGCATCCGGGCTTTCGGCGTTGTCCGTCACCTGGTAGTGCTCGCCCAGCTGGGTGTAGATGGCGGGGGAAATCGCGTTGAGCGTCTTGATCTGATAATCCATATCGTGCCTTCCCTTCTTTGCGGTCTCGCGCGCGATCAGGCGTGCCCGGCCTCAAATTCCTTCATGAAGTTCACCAGCGCCTGCACGCCCTCGATGGGCATGGCGTTGTAGATGCTCGCCCGCATGCCGCCCACGATGCGGTGGCCCTTCAGGTTGCAAAGACCCTTCGCCGCGGCCTCCTTGACGAACTGCGCGTCCAGATCCGCATCGCCGGTGACAAACGTCACATTCATGCGGCTGCGGTCCTTCCTGCGGGCCGTGCCGTGGAACAGGCGGCTGTCGTCGAGGAAGCCGTAGAGCAGCTTCGCCTTCTCGATGTTCACCTTTTCAAGCGCCGCTACGCCGCCCTGCGCGCGAATCCAGTCAAAGACCAGGCCCGCCACGTAGATGCCAAAGCAGTTGGGCGTGTTGAGCATGCTGTCGGCGTCGGCCATCTTCTTAAAGCTCATGACCTTGGGCGTGATGGGCAGCTCATGGCCCATCAGATCCTCGCGCACGATCAGAATGACCACGCCCGCCGGGGCGACGTTCTTCTGCGCGCCCGCGTAGATCACGCCGAACTTGCTGACGTCGTATACCTCGCTGAGGATGTTCGAGGACATATCCGCCACCAGCGGCACGCTGCCCGTGTCCGGCAGGTGATCCCAGCGCGTGCCGTAGATCGTGTTGTTGGTGGTGATGTGCACGTACTTGGCATCCGGCGAGAGCTTGTAATCGGGAATGTAGGCGTAGTGATCCTCGCGCGAGGAACCGGCCACCACCACCTCGCCATACTTCTGCGCCTCCACCAGCGCGTTGTGCGCGAAGTTGCCCGAGTCGATGTAGTCGGCCTTGCCGCCGTCCATCAGGTTCATGGCCACGGAGGCGAACATCGCCGTCGCGCCCCCCTGCACGAACATGATCTTGTAGCCTTCCGGCACCCCCATCACCTCGCGCAGGCCGGCCACGGTTCTGTCAAAGATCTCCAGGTACATCTTGGAGCGGTGACTCATCTCCATCACGGACATGCCGGTATTGCCGTAGCAGAGCAGTTCTTCCTGCACCTTTTCGAGCACCGGGAGCGGCAGCATCGACGGGCCGGGCGCAAAGTTGTACACGCGATCCATAGAAAAGCCTCCTTCAATACCTGAATGATTCCGCCCTCCCCGCAAGGCGCGCCTTTTTGGGAAAGCGGGAATCTTGATTTTTTCCATCTTATCATGGCCGGACTGAAAATGCAAGAAGCAGAGATAAATTCTGCACAATTTTTGATAATTTCCTGTCATTCGACCCCGGAAAGCAACCCGGTGTACACAAATGCGCCGGTGCAAATGTGCAAAATGGATTGCACCGCCCCGGCGATTGATCTATAATGAAAAGGAATCACGCTCACCGCCGCGAAGGCTGATCACATCAAAGGAGGAAGATGTCCATGCTTTCGGATATCGAAATCGCGCAGTCCTGTACCCTCAAGCCCATCGGGGAGATCGCCGAAAAGGCCGGCATCGCGCCGGATCTGCTCGAGCCATACGGCCGCTACAAGGCCAAGGTCGATTACATCGCCCTGCAGGACAAGCCGCTTCGCGGCAAACTGGTGCTCGTCACCGCCATCAACCCCACGCCCGCGGGCGAGGGCAAGACGACCGTGTCCATCGGCCTGGCCGACGCGCTGAACCTGAATGGTCACAACGTGTGCCTGGCGCTGCGCGAGCCGTCGCTGGGCCCCGTGTTCGGCGTCAAGGGCGGCGCGGCGGGCGGCGGATACGCCCAGGTCGTGCCCATGGAGGACATCAACCTGCACTTTACGGGCGATATGCACGCCATCACCGCGGCCAACAACCTGATCGCCGCGATGCTGGACAACAGCATCCAGCAGGGCAACCCGCTGCACATCGACCCCCGCCGCGTGACCTGGAAGCGCTGCATGGACATGAACGACCGCCAGCTGCGCAGCATCATCGGCGGCCTGGGCGGCAAGGCGAACGGCACCCCGCGCGAAGACGGGTTTGACATCACCACCGCCAGCGAGATCATGGCCACGCTGTGCCTGGCCGCCTCCATCGCCGACCTCAAGGCGCGCGTCGCGCGCATCGTGGTGGGCCGCACCTACGACGACAAGCCCGTGACCGCCGGCGACCTGGGCGCGCAGGGCGCCGTGACCGCGCTGCTCAAGGACGCGCTGCGCCCCAACCTGGTGCAGACCCTCATCGGCACGCCGGCGTTTGTGCACGGCGGCCCGTTTGCCAACATCGCCCACGGCTGCAACACGGTCATCGCCACCAAGACGGCGCTGCGGCTTGCCGACGTGGTCGTGACCGAGGCGGGCTTCGGCGCCGACCTGGGCGCGGAGAAATTCATCGACATCAAGTGCCGCATGGCGGATCTTACGCCCAGCGCCGTGGTGCTGGTGGCCACCGTGCGCGCGCTCAAGAGCCACGGCGGCGTGGCCAAGGCCGACCTGGGCACGGAAAACCTGCCCGCGCTGGAGCGCGGCCTTGACAACCTGCGCCGCCACCTGCGCAACATTTCGCAGGTGTGGGGCCTGCGCCCGGTGGTGGCGCTCAACCGCTTCACCAGCGACACCGACGCGGAGATCGAGCTCGTGCGCCGTGCGGCCGCCGAGGCCGGCGCCAAGGTGGCGCTGTGCGAGGTGTGGGCCAAGGGCGGCGAGGGCGGCCGCGAGCTGGCACGCCTGGTGATGGAAGAGGCCGCGCAGGCCGATGCCTCCCGCTTCTCCTTCACCTACCCCGACGAGCTGGGCCTGCAGGACAAGATCCGCGCCGTGGCCACGCGCATCTACGGCGCGAAGGATGTCTCCTTTGCCCCGGCCGCGCTCAAGACCATCGCCCAGCTTGAGGCCGAGGGCTGCGCGCGGATGCCCGTGTGCATCGCCAAGACGCAGTACTCCTTCTCCGACGATCCCAAGAAGCTGGGCGCGCCGGAAGGCTTCACCCTGACCATCCGCAGCGTGCGGGTGAGCGCGGGCGCGGGCTTCGTCGTCGCGCTCTCCGGCGACATCATGACCATGCCGGGCCTGCCCAAGGTACCCGCCGCCGTCAACATCGACGTGACCGACGACGGACGGATTACCGGCTTGTTCTAAGCCGCTTGCAGCGTATCGGAAAAGTCCGCCTGCGGCGTCCTTTTCCGAGATTTACGCCGTTTCCCTCTCGCCCCCATGGGGCTCCCGGGCGGGAAACAGCGCAAGGAAACCTTGC
>DVJV01000208.1 GCA_018716525.1 Candidatus Ventricola gallistercoris | reverse complement strand
GATTCGGATTGCATTTGGAGGGCTTTGGCCCTCCAAACCTCCCGGATGGGTTTTTTGACAGTCTGAAACCGCACCGAATGCCGGTGCGTTTTTTTGCTATGTATCAAGCCTGGGGCTGCGTGCCATCTGCGTTTTCTTCAGAGGTCTGCGTTGTGCTATCTTCCGATTGAACGGGTGTGGCACTGGACGTGCGGCGGCGTGAAGGCAGGCAGATGACCTGCCCCGCGACAAAGTCGCTCGGCAAAAGGTTGGGATTGAGTCGGAGCAGCTGCTCCACATTCGTTCCATTGAGCTGTGCGATTTCTTCGAGCGTGTCTCCCTCCTGAAGCCGGTAGACAGGGCCGCCGTTTTCACACAGACCGCGGTCACCGCTGGGCGGCACGCACAGCACATCGCCGGGGCGCAAGGCTGTCAGGCGAATATCCTCGTTGTATTCGCGCAGTGCCCGCATGGATACATTGGATGCGAGCATCACATCCACAACGCTCTGCCCCTGCTGCACGGTGTATGCGGAGGATCCGACCGGGCAGGAACGTCCTTCGCCAACCGGAATGCACAGAATGTCGCCAACGAGCAATCTGCCTGCTGCAATGGTGGGGTTTGCGTTCATCAGCGTGCGCACGCCAATGCCGAATTTGCGCGCGATCAGGTAGAAGCTGTCACCGCGCTGCACGCGGTATGTCTGACTGCCAGCCGGACAGGCGTTTGTTTCAATGGCCGTCTGGTTGATCAGATCGTTTTCCATGGTACTGGTATGGACATTCTCCATCAAAAACAGCCCCTTTCGACGTTCTGCTAAAAGCCTATGCGTCGAGGGGCTGTTTGTGACTGAGTCAGGAGGAAAAAACTGCCGCGCCGGATGAATGCGCAGGTCAGCCGATCACATTGCCTTCGGAATCAAAGATCGGCAGCTTTTCCAAGTAGATGAGATCCTCGCGGTTTTGTGCATCGCCTTCTGCCAGAATGGTCATGCGGCCGCAAATCTTTCCGCCTACGGTGTTGACGAGCGTCTCAAGCGCATGGAGCGATTCTCCGGTAGAGATCACGTCATCGACGATCAGAATCCGCTTACCACGCATGAGCGCAGCATCTTCGCCATCCAGGTAGAGCGTTTGTACGTGGTCAGTCGTAATGGAGCGCACATCCACGCTGATCACATCACGCATGTAGATCTTCGTACCCTTTCGGGCGAGCAGCCACTTTTTGTCCCCTGCCTGGCGGGCCATTTCGTAAATCAGCGGAATGCCTTTGCTCTCGGCCGTGATCATGTAATCGTATTCGGGCGCACGTTTGAGCAGTTCCGTGGCGCAGGCCTGCGTCAGTTCGCAATCGCCAAATATGACGAATGCAGCGATGGAGAGCTTGTCATTGAGCGGGCAGATGGGCAGATCACGTTCACAACCGGCGATCGTCATATGGTAGTGTGTATGCATAGGTGCTTCCTTCTTTCATCCAGCCTGCGGAAACGGCAGGCCCTTGTGATTCACTTTTATTATACACTGATTCCCATTCTTGTCAATCCAAACAGGAGGGAATGCCGCTGCCTTCCCCCGCTTTGGCATGCTGCATGCAGATCAGGCTTTCATTCTGGGCTTGAACAGGATTGCAGCCAGATAGCCAAAGAAAACCGCTGCGGCAATTCCGCCCGCTGCCGATGCGACGCCGCCCGTGAACGCACCCAGAATCCCCGATGTTTCCACAGCTTCCATGGCACCGTGTGCCAGCGCATAGCCAAAACCGGTCAGCGGAACAGTGGCGCCGGCGCCTGCAAAGTCGATGACAGGCTTGTATACACCGAGTGCGCCGAGAATGACGCCCGTTGTCACATAGCCCACCAGAATGCGAGCACTGGTCAGCTGGGTTTTGAGAATCAGAATCTGACCAAGCGCGCAGATGAGTCCACCGACTACGAACGCCTTTGCATACATGAAGAGCATGTCAAGCATCGTCTTTTTCCTCCTTGTGCTCAATGACCACGGCATGTGCCACGCCCGGTACGCTTTCCCCCTGCATGGTGGTGGTTGGGCTCAAAAGCGCACCGGTGGCCATGAATAATACGCGCTTGAGATGCCCCGATGCAATTTCCGGCAGAATGTGCGCACAGAGCATACTGGCCGCACAGCCACAGCCGCTTCCGCCCGAATGGGCATCCTGCCGGGCGGAGAAGATCTCGCAACCACAGTCAAAAAGGCGATCTTCTTGTACGGTGATGCGCTTTTTGCGCAGCAGTTCAATGAGCAGGTCGCGGCCAAGATGGCCCAGATCACCTGTGACGACCAGATCGTAGTCTTCAAAGCGTCTGTCCGTATCCTGCAAGTGGGCGGCAATGGTATCGGCTGCCGCAGGCGCCATAGCTGCGCCCATGTTGTTTTGATCGGTGATGCCCAGGTCGATCACGCGCCCACAGGTCGTATGCGTGAGAACGGCGCGCGCATTCGCTGCGGAAGGGCCGCAGCCAACCATGACCGCACCGGCACCTGTCACTGTCCATTGTGCGGTTGGCGGCCTTTGATTGCCGAGTTCCAGTGGCGCGCGATACTGCCTTTCAGCCGTGCAAAAGTGACTGCATGTGGCACAAATCAGCACATCTGCAAAACCGCCGTCGGCAATCATGCTGCCCAGAGAGAGCGATTCGCTCATCGTGGAGCAGGCACCGTACAGGCCGTAAAACGGAATGCCCAGATTCCGCGCGGCAAAGCCCGCCGAGATGATCTGGTTGAGCAGGTCGCCGCTGAGCAGCAGCTGCACATCCTGTGGGGTGCGTCTGGCCTTTTGTGCGCAGAGCGTGATGGCCAGCTCAAGCATGGCGCGTTCAGCCGCTTCAAAGGATTGCTCCCCGTTGAGCTCATCGGGAATGATACAGTCAAATTTGTCGCCATAAGGCCCCTCTTTTTCCTTCTGTCCGGCGATGCTGGCAAAGGAGAGAATGCCAGGACGATGAGGAAGCGACACAGTCTGTTTGCCGATTCGCTTGCTCACAGTGTCACCTCCAGAAAAAACTGATCAATCCGACGATGATTGACGAGCCAATGCCGTACACCAGCACCGGCCCAGCCAGCGTGAACATCTTGGCGCCGACGCCCATGACCAGCCCCTCGCGCCGGAACTCCATGGCCGGCGCGACGACCGAATTAGCAAATCCCGTGATGGGCACAATGCTTCCCGCGCCTGCATATTTGCCGATTTTGTCATAGACGCCAAGCCCAGTAAGCAGCGCGGACAAAAAGATCAGGCAGATGCTTGTGGCGGTGGATGCGCTTTGCATCCCCCATTGAAAGCCATAGGCGAACACATCTGTGATGATCTGTCCCAGCATGCAGATGAAACCGCCTACCCAGAACGAGCGCAATAGGCCGCGTGCCATATCGCTCTTGGGCGCCAGGCGCTCGACCAGTCTGGCATACTCCTCTATGGCCTTACGGCGACTTTGTTTTTCCATGGAATACGCCCCTTTCATTGCGAATTCTGAAACCATCCGGGGGTCTGCGCACGCAGATTTCCCGTGAACCCGGACGGGCGACAGCCTCCAGCGCATAAGGAATCAGAGTTTGCCTGTCTTGCATGAAATCGCCTCCGTCTTCTTTAATGCGTATTGTGGGCACATTGCCGGGCGGCTATTCCTTTTCATGACATGAAGCCGCAACAGCAACCGGGCGATCTAAATGCGGCGCTGGCTGACGG
>DVJV01000207.1 GCA_018716525.1 Candidatus Ventricola gallistercoris | reverse complement strand
AAACAGCCCCTTTGAAGGGGCTGCCATGTGAAATTGGTGCGGTTGTCAGATCTTCAGAGCGCTTTAGCGCTGCCGGCACCGTGCCCTTATAGGGCTGAGTCAAACCACCGGCTAAGCCGGTGGTCATGATTGTTTTAAGCGTGCCTGAAGCAGAAGAATTGGCGGAAAACCACCGCAAATTTCTGGGCTCAGGCGAAAGTGCGGATCAGAATTCCTTGTTCTCGTAGCGGCGGCAGTGCGTGTACTTGGATACGGCGCTGCGTTGCGCGGTGATTCCGCTGAGAATGCTCTGGATGTACGTGGGCAGGAACTCGTCGAACTTGACCTCCAGCACTTCCACAGGCAGATCAAACACCGGATACGTGGGAATCTGCGGGTTAAACAGATCGGTGCTGTACAGGCCTGTGCGCAGCTGCTTGTCAAACGTGACGCGAACCTCTTCGGCCGGGTGGATGTATGCCTCGCGGATGTAATCGACGATGACCGCCGGGCGCAGCAGGTGTGTGCGCATCTCGCGAAAAACATCGTGGAAGAGCGGGTGGCGCATCCGCTGCAACCCGTCGGGATCGCCCGCGATGAGCTGTTCGGCCAGCTCGCGGGGGATGGAGACGGATTGTTTGGAGATCAGATCGCCATACTTGCTCTTGCACTCGAGCTTGATGATCCGGTCGCTGAAATTGTAGATGCGAATGCGGTATTTTTTCCGGTTACCGACACCGGCGATCTTGTCTACCAGGGCATCGTCGTCGATGGTGTCAAAGTACAGCGAGCGGATGTGGTACTCGTTGTTCTCATTGCCGTTGGGATCGAGTTGCATCACGGGCTTGAGCACACCGCGCAGGACGTTCAGCTCAGCCGGCGTGATCAGGTATTTGAGCTCGTGCCGCAGCGGAATGTTGCGGATGGTTGGCATGGCAAGCGCTCCTTAGTTGCCCGCTTCGGACTGGCAGGCGATCAGCGTGGCATTGTGCACGCCGGAGGTATCCAGCAGCTTGTTGACGATGTCAAAGCGCTCACGCAGCTGCACCTCAACGGTGAGCTCCACACCACCGGGGGTGACGGCCTTGCTGCGCAGACGCTGCACCTTGATGCGGCGCACAAACTCCATGACCTCGTTTTCCACCTCGGCATCATAGTGAACGACGAGCAGGAACGTGTTGGGCGAGCGCAGGCGGAAGAACGCGAGCGCCAGCATGGCGATGGAGATGCCTGCCACAACGACCAGCGCGATGGTGTACAGCTCAGCGCCCAGCAGAATGCCCATGGTCAGGCTCCAGAACATGTAGGCGGTGTCGAGCGGGTCCTTGACAGCGGTACGGAAACGCACGATGGACAGTGCGCCGACCATGCCCATGGACAGCGCGATGTTTGACTTGATGCACATGACCACGGGCGTGGTGATCATGCACAGCATGATCAGCGTCGTGGCGAAGGAGGGGGAGAAGAGCACACCACGGAAGGCCTTGCGGTACACCAGTGCGATGATCATACCTACGATGAAGCCCAGCCCCAGTGCAAGCACCATCTTCATGGGGGTGAGGTTTGCCATCTGCTGGGAAAACCACTCGTTGACATTGGCATCGTTGATGAAGTTGTTCATGACAGGATCCTCCACAGAAAGTATTGGTAAAATGGAAAGCGTTGATGATAAAACCGCAAGCAGAGCTTACTCTGCATCGGGGTTGGCTGGGCAGGGACCGAAGTAGGCGATCATCTGCTCATCGGTAAGGTTGAAGTAGGACTTGGCCTCCTGCCAGATGTAGTATGGCCGGCGCGGGAAGATACGGGTGAGCATGCGCTCGCAGCGGGACTGCCAGTAACTGTAGCCGCCCTCGGGGTTCTTGGGCTGGTCAAAGCTGATCTTGGGGTGCACCTCCGCGGCCCAGCGCTGCATGTGCATGAGCATCTCAGGCTGGATCTCGGCGATCATCTCGTTGAACAGGTTGGTCAGGTTTTCGGTGGTGAACACCGTCTGGAAGAGCTCGCCGTACCGGGTGAGGAACTTGTCCTGGATCTCCGGTACCTTGATGAGCTTGCGCATGAAGATGTTGGAGACGATGTTGGCGTGACCCATGCCCTTTTCATCGAGCATGAAGGAGATGCCACCGTGCAGGGATCCATCGTTGTTGGTGACGCTGAAGAAGCCCCAGTCGGAGTCGTAGAACAGGAAGCGCCACTTGCCGTCGCCAGACTTGGCGTTGCGGTAGATGCGGATGTTGCCCGGGTCGGTGTTGCCAAAGAACGACTCGAAGATGAAGTAGTCGATCATGTTGTCCACGTCGATCTGCGAGCAGAGGTACTCGTAAGCCTCGGGATCGGTCGCGGGATCGTGATCCTTCGCGTACTCGTAGAGCGCCTTGAAGTCGCTGTTGGAGCCGTGGTTGACCTGGCTGGAGCTCAGGCCGTCGGACTCGACCATGTCGATATCATCCGGGTTTTCCCAGCCCTCGTGCTGGGCCACGGCCTTGTAGCCGGCGCGCTCGCGCAGGTTGTAGTGCCCCCAGTACTGGCCGTTGATGTAGACGATCACGGGTTTCCACGCCTGGGTCACGACGCTGCTGCCCGATGCGTCGATGATGCGCGCCTGCATGCCGTCGATCACGCGGGAGTAGAGGCCATCCTGACCGCCGTTGCGCAGCACGAAGCTGGCGTAGGAGGTGAAGGGGCGGTCGTCAAAGAGCGCGTAGTTGAACGCATCGACGCCGTACTGGCCGTCCGCCTTGATGTACAGGCTCTTTTGCGGCATGTCCAGCGAGTAGTTGCCCATCACGCGGAATGTCATGCCCTGGCTGAGCTGCTGCACGCCGGATTCATCGTAGTACTCGACCCAGCCGCCGAACCAGTTCTTCTGCCAGTAGGTGGCGTCCTTCCACGGAGGAGTCGTCCCCTCCCGGTCGATGAGCGGCCCATCGGCGAACATGCCGGTCTCCTCGTTCCACATGTTGTCGGGGTCCGTCGTCAGGCAGATGACGGGCATTGTGTGGTAGACAGAGATCAGATATGTCTGCGAGATCACCTGCGAGGGCTCCACGCCATCCCGGAATGCGCGCGCACGGATGACCGTGTTGGAGCGCACCTCGATGGGCCCCGTGTAGAGCGTGGAGGTCTCGGTGGGATCGGTGCCGTCAGTGGTGTAGCGCACGGTGCTGTTCGCCGGGACGGTGATGGTTACAGCCGTCTCCCCCTCCAGCGGGCGCTCGTAGAGGCCACCGGGCGTGTTGAAAGTGGGCGCGTCGGCAAAGCCGATGAAGCCCTGCCCATTTGCAGCGCCGGGCGTGGGGGTGGAGTAGTAAAACAGGCCTGCCTGACCCAGCGTGCGGCCATAGGAGATATCGTCGTAAAGCTGCGGGACGACCACTTTGTCCAGTATCTCGCCTGTCGGTGTGGACAGCACGATCGTCTCACCGGCTTTTTTCAGGTTATAGTTCGTAAAATAATAAACGCCGTCTTTGGTCGTCTGCGTGGTATCGCAGTAGATGACCAGATAGCTGTTGTTTTCAATGGTGATGTCGGGGAACTGCCATTTGCGGGGTTTCTTGATGTTGTCGGACAGGCCGTAACCTTTAAGGTTGACGGCCTGCCCGCTCATGTTGTAAATCTCAATGTAATCGTAGTAGTAGTTGACGTTGGGCCCGTGCGTGCTTTTGTTGCCTGTCATCACCTCGGTGATGTACAGGCCCGATGTATTGGCCAGGCACATGGAGGTATCCATGGCAACCTGCCCGGCGCGCGTGTTGGCCAGGCCGGGCGTAGGCTGCGTAAAGCGGGTAAACGAGCCGTTTCCTTCCTCGTCGCGGCCCCAGGAGGTATCCGCTTCCAGCAGGTCGTATGTCACCAGATCGAGCATACGGCCCTGCACATCGGAGAGGATCACCGTTTCGCCTTCGGCGCGAAGGCTGAAACTGGCGTGCGGCCAGCTTCCGTCTGCCGCTGCGCGATCCTTACCGGAGGCGAAGACCACGAAATATCCGCCCGGCTCGATCACGCTGCCCTGCGGGAAGCGCCACTTGACCAGCTTGTCCGGATCGTCGCTGAGCGCGTAATTGGACAGGTCGATCGCTTTGCTGGACGTGTTGTGCAGCTCGATCCAGTCGGGGAATTCGCCATCTTCATCCTTGAGCGTGGTGATGGAGGAAGCGCAGATCTCATTGATGACCAGTGCGCCGGTTTCCAGCACCGTGGAGGAGCGGAAGGCGGTGTAGCCTTCCTGCGTGTTTTCATAACCGGGGGTGTACTGCTCGGTGATGATGTAAGAGCCGCCATCGATGTAGCTGTAGCTCATGTTGCTGTCCATCGCAGGGATTTCCAGATCCTGCATGGCGACGCCGTCGCTGCCAAACAGATACAATGTCTCGCCCGAAGAGGAAATTTTGAACTTGGCGTGCAGCGCTTCGCCAGCGGTGTTTT
>DVJV01000031.1 GCA_018716525.1 Candidatus Ventricola gallistercoris | reverse complement strand
CGCTTTTCATGTGCGGCGCATCCTCGCTTTAGTTGCCGCTCAAAAACGCCTCTTCCGCAACGGCGGAGAGCCTGCGCGTGATGCGCATGATGCCGTCTTCCCGCGTGGTATCGCAGCCGTTGATCATCACGCACAACACCAATTCGCTCTGCGGCTCAACGTACAGGTTGCACACGACGCCATCGTCCGTGCCCTGGTGGCCGTAGACACGGCGGCCTTCAAGCAAAGTATCCTGGCGGATGGTGAAGAAGCTGTACGGCGAATCGGACGTGATACCCGTGGTTTCCGGGCTCTGCTCCTGGCGCATCATGGCCAGGGATTCCTCGCTGAGCACACGCACACCGTCGACCGTGCCATCGCCGCACAGCGCAATGCCCAGGCGCGTGAGGTCGCGCGGGCGGATGAGCAGACTGCCAACGGTGACGCGGTAGTGCGTGTCCGGGCTGGCCTGCTCGGTGTACTCCTGCCGGAGCATGTAGGAGGGCGCGGCATAGAGCGAACCGTCCTCGTGATAGGTAGCGGTGATGAACTCCGGCTCCAAAAGCTGTGTGGCAGAATACGCCGCGTCGATGCCCAGCGGCTCAAAGAGATATTCGCGCATAAACGAGGATACATCCTTCCCCGTCACCGACTCGATGACCGCACCTGTGATACCCGCTCCAAAATTGGAGTAGGCGTATGTGGTGCCGGGCTTCACGTCCCGGAAATTGACCTTCGCCTTGCCATCCAGCGCAATCATGTCCGAAAGCAGGCTGGACTTGCTGCTGTAAGACGCCGTCTCATTCAGGCCTGCCGTGTGGCTCATCAGCTGGCGCAGCGTGATGGGCGTGTCGGGATAGCGCGGATTGCCCACCGCATACCCCAGGTACGTGCTGATGTCCTCGTCGGGATCAAGCAGCCCGTCTTCCATCATCTTCATGAGCCCGATGCCCGTAACCAGCTTGGTCACAGAGGCACAGCGGAAGTAGGAATCCGCCGTCACCGGCACGCCGGTGGTCTTCTGCTGCACGCCATAGTAATGCTCATAGACGATCTCCCCATGCTGCGCGACCAGAAACGCACCGCCCACCGTCTTCGTTTCACGGAAAATGCGGTCCACCTGTTCATCCATGGAAATCAGGTTTTCCTGTGCGAACGCAAAGCCACAAAGCACCATCATTGCAAGCGCCAGCCCGGCGCAAAGCCATTTTTTCATGCCAATCCTCCCGGTGTCATTTTGCCCGGCCGCCTGCCAGGCAGGTTCATATAGCGATTGGGCCGATCCACTCCGTACCCACCGCAGGACACGCGGCCCTCCTGAGCGCGCATCTTTTGCATGTAATAGGAAGAAGCGTTTCGCCGCCTAATCTCCCTATTCTCTTTGCACACAACAAAGCCGTGCAATCTTCAATCCGCACGAAAGGAAAGCAGCCGCCCCTGCTCAGAAGGGCAGCCGCTTTCTATCTGCCGCGGACGCTGTGTCCTCCGGCGAACGGGTCAACCTGTGTTTCAGCCCAGATACCGCTTGAGCGTCGCGCGCACAGCGCCAGCGCCCGCCAGTTCCTCTGTGAACATCTGCTCGATGCGATCAGCCAGACCGATCTCACACAGATCGCTTCCAAAGATCACCTTGTTGCTCAGAATAGGGCGAAGCTGTCCCTGATACGACTGCGGCTTGCCCACCTCAATGCCCGCAAGCTGCGCGCAAAGCGCCTCTTTCATCGGATCGGCAGAGATCTCCATGGGCTGTCCCTCGTCGTCCACACCCAGCAGATAACGCAGCCATCCGGCGATGGCCAGCGGGATAGCCACCAGCTCGTTCAGATCCCGTCCGGCGGCGACATAGCTCTTGATCGTCTCGCCAAACCGGATGCCGACCTTCTGAGAGGTATCCGTAGCAATGCGCTGCGGCGCATCCGGCATGAAGGGATTGGGCAGCCGCTGCTCCACCACCTCATCGATAAACGCCTTCGGGCTGAGGATGCCGGGATCAACCACGACCGGAAGTCCTTCGACATACCCCAGGCGGCGCACCAGACGCACGAGATCATCGTCCTTCATCTCGTCGCAGATGAGCGTATACCCCAGCAGGCAGCCATACACCGCAAGCGCGGTGTGCAGCGGATTGAGGCAGGTGGTCACCTTCATGCGCTCGGTGCAGTTGACGGTGTCGCGATCCGTCATGTATACGCCGGCCTTTTCAAGCGCGGGGCGACCGTTGGGGAATCGATCCTCCACCACCAGATACTGCGGCCGCTCGGCATTGACAAACGGCGCGATGAACGTGTTGCGGCTCGTGACAAGCGGCGCCATCTGCTCGATTCCATCGGCCAGCAGGGCATCTTCCACGACCTTGGCAGGGCGCGGGGTGATCTTGTCGATCATGCTCCAGGGGAAGGCAACCTTCGCCTCATCCTCCATATAGGCGACGAAATCATCGCCCACAAAGCCATTGTCGCGCCATGCGCGCACGATTTCGAGCACCGACGTGCGCAGCTTTTCGCCGTTGTGGCTGCAATTGTCCATGGAGACCAGCGCGATCGGATAAGCGCCCGCCTCAAACCGCCTGAGCATCAGCGCCGCGACAACGCTCATCGCATGGCGCGCGCTCTGCGGCCCTTCCTTCATATCCGCAGCAACCACGCCCATCCACTTTCCGTCTAGGGTGCGCAGCGCGTAGCCCTTTTCGGTGATGGTGAAGGAGACCATCTGAAGCGACGGGTTGGCAAAGATCTGGGCAAACCGCTCCATCTGCTGCTTGTCCGAAGTATCCGCGCGGAGCGCTTCCGCCACGGATGCGATGATCTCCCGGCTGGTCGTCGCATCGGGATTGAGGGTCACGTTCATGGTCAGGTTATCAAACGGATCATAGATCCGGGTGATGATGTCATAGTCAAACGTATCCGCCGCAACGATGCCGCGGTCAGCGAGGCCCGCATTGAGCAGCCTCTGCTGAAGCGCTGCAATAAACCCGCGGAAGATGTTGCCCGCGCCAAAGTGCACCCAGATGGGGTTTTCCCTGGTTTTCTCCACCATCGCGCTGACGTCGTACTGCGGCAGGGCCACGCCTGCCTTTTCCCATGCCGCACGGTCTGCCAGCGCGGCCCGATTCATCTTCATGGCTTTGTCCTCCCGTCTGCTCCATGCTGTGGATTCCGGTCAAGTTGGATCGAAGCACGCTCTCTTGTTGCCCGCCTTTTCGCTTTAAGCGCACGATCACCGTGATGCCTTTGCGTTTTTGTCGATGGCTTCCCACAGACCATTGAGATAGGCAATGCCCAGCGCACGGTCATACAGGCCGTAGCCCGGACGGCCGACCTCATCCCAGATCATCCGGCCGTGATCGGGGCGAATGTAGGTGTCAGGGCACGTCTCATAGACGGCCTTCATGATCTCGTACATATCCAGATCGCCGTCGCTGGACAGGTGGCTCGACTCGCGGAAACGGCGGTCGCTGCCCAGGTGCTTGACGTTGCGCACATGCAGGCAGCCAATGCGGTCCATAGAGCCAAAGTGGCGGATCATGGCCGGGATATCGTTGGCCACGTTGCTGCCCAACGAACCCGTGCACAAGCAAAGCGTGTTGCAGGGGCTGTCGTGCAGCTTCACCATGCGGTCATAGCCTGCCTGGTCGTGTGTGATGCGCGGCAGGCCAAAGATCGGCCAGCCCGGATCGTCCGGGTGGCAGGCCATGCGCACGCCCACCTCTTCACAAACCGGGATGATCGCATCCAGGAAATACTTGAAGTTTTCAAACAGCTTATCCTCATCCACGCTCTTGTAAAGCTCCATCACGCGCTCCAGCTCTGCCAGACGTGCCGGCTCCCAGCCGGGCATGGTGAAGCCGTTGGAGTTTTCCGCGGTGCGGCGCACGATCTCCATGGGGGTCATATTTCCCAGCTCTTCCTCGTCGTAATAGAGACTGTTAGACCTGTCCTCCGGGATCTCCCGCGCCAGATCTGTGCGCAGCCAGTCAAGCACAGGCATGAAGTTGTAGACGATCACCTTGACGCCATACTTGGCCAGATTGCGGATGCTGGTCTTGTAGTTCTCGATATACTGGTCGCGCGTGGGCAGTCCGAGTTTGATATCCTCATGCACATTGACGCTCTCGATGACTTCGCACTCAAGCCCCGCAGCATGAACCTCTTCGATGTAGCGGCGGACTTCATCCTCTTCCCACGGCTCGCCTGCCGCCTTGTAGTCCAGCACACCCATGAGCCCCGTGCAGCCCGGAATCTGCTTGATCTGCTTGAGCGTGATCTTGTCGCTGTCGCTGCCATACCAGCGAAATGTCATTTTCATACGCATATCTCCTTTTCTGTGAAGCCATATGCCAAAAGCTACATGTATTATACCATATTCCCCCCTGTCCGTCATCCGCTATTGGCATTTAGCAAACATAAAATATTTGCTTCTTCACCGCTTCATTTGCGGTTTGTTCGCAACCGGATCGCAAGTTGCGGCACGCCGTGCTCGGATTTCGTCAAAATCCGATAAAACAATTGCTTTTCTTCCGCCGTCACGATATACT